>JAUXCK010000308.1 GCA_030618925.1 Desulfobacteraceae bacterium | reverse complement strand
TTTTCATACCCCCCACAGTCATTGTTTCCCCGGCCATCATCTCCCGCACATCACCTGACAATTTTTTTGCTGAGTCTTTTTCCGTAACAATCACTGTTTCCGGTATCTGGATTTTAGCCACATCTTCCGGAGAACAATGATCAAAATGATCATGGGAAATCAGAATCAAATCTGCGCCAGGGCCGCCGGAAATCTGGTATGGGTCAAAATAAACGGTCTTATCTGCATCGATCCTGAAGGCATCATGCCCGAGCCAAACGATCTTTTGTGCAATGTCCTGTACCATGGGTTCTCCCTCCTCTTATCTTTTCATTCACAAAAAAAGCATCTGTGGCTGAAAAAAAATTCTGCCGCAACAACACGGTATTCATTGCCAACGCCTAAAAAAACCTGATGAAAACGGTAAAGGTAACTGGTTTTAAATAAAACCATAAATAACGCCGGCCAGTTGCATATATTTCAACCGGCCGGCGTCATTTATATACCGGCGTCATTTATATAAAGGGACGCTGATTTATGCCAGGGCTTCAGAAACTGCAATTTCGAGTTCTTTAAAAAAAGAGTCTATAGATGTATTTTGATAATTCAATAGCGCCTGAGACGCACTTGTATCATACCAGTGCAACCACCCGGGCTGATCCATAAAGTCCATGTCCTCTACAGGAATATCCATGACTTCTCCCCACCGCGTGACATATAGTTCACCAGAGACCTGCCAGCCGGGCCCTCCAGCAATAAGAAGCGGCTGTTCAGACATATCCTCAGCACCAACCAGGTTTACCATAGCTGTTATAAGATCCGGCAGAACCAGCAGCTCAATCTGCTGGCTTGACATAAACGGCCAGGGTTCAGGAGGGTCCAGAAAAGCCGGAATGACCACGCCGGAAATTCTTAGATTTGAAACAGGCAGGTCTGAGGCTGTCAAAATCTCTTCGGCTTTTACCTTGCTCTCGGCATACCAGCTGTTGGGATTAACAGGATGATCAGGCCTGATGACTTCTTTTTCATTGCTTGTATCACCATAAACCGACACCGAGGAGGCAAAAATAAGTCTCGGGGCATTGTTGAGGGACCCACATGCGGTCATGAGGCTTTGAGTCCCCTCGACATTAACTTTAAAGGTCCTGTCCTGATCTGCCTCGCTGACAGGGGGAAGGATGGCTGCCAGGTGAAAAATCACGCTTACATCTTTTAGTGCATCCTTTATCGAGCCGGGTTTCAGGATATCGCCTTTAAATATATTTGTTTCTTCCCATCCATTAAAATAGTTGAAATCACACGATGGCAAATCAAAAATATGCAGATGATGTCCCTGGTGTCGAAGCTCAGTGGCCAGAGTTCGGCCAAAACTTCCTGCACCGCCGGTGATTAAAATCTCTGCCATGTTTCCCCTCCTTGACT
Source organism: Desulfobacteraceae bacterium (assembly GCA_030618925.1). Classification (GTDB taxonomy): domain Bacteria; phylum Desulfobacterota; class Desulfobacteria; order Desulfobacterales; family SURF-7; genus JAUXCK01. The sequence continues at coordinate 2,910 of JAUXCK010000308.1, read as the reverse complement.
CGATCCCAGGCGGGCGTTTATCTCACCTATGGATTATTTGTTATTTACCCTCCAGCAGAAACGGGTACTATCTTGATCTCTTCGTCAGCATTAAGCAGCATGTCACGAGAATCAAGATCCCGCCCCAGACCGATTGACAGGATTCCTGCCTTAAAAACATTTTCCCGGGAATCCCAGATGCGTTTGTGAAATCGATGGCCAAATCGATGGCCGATATCATCCAGAAGGTCGCCATATGTGCTTCCCTTCGGCAGGTCAAATTGCATTGTTTTTGCCCCTGCCTGTTCGGCCAATGGCCCAAAGAATATGACTGTGATCTTTATGTGTTTCATCCTGTTCCCGTTAACACCGAAATAGGAGTGCCTCCTGGTTCTTTATCAGTCTTTCCTCTTGTTGAAATGAATGGGAAGTCATGTCATGATGACTGTCCGCTCTTTTAAGGCTGCACTGAAGGCATCTACACTGGTTATAAATTCCTCCATTCTTTCATTCAGTTCATCAACATCATTTTGTTCCCGGGCCTCTTCCCAGGCTTCCGCGCACTGTTGAGCCGCATCATAGACCGGAAAAGCCATATTTGTGCCGACTTTTGTCCGAAGGGTGGCCTTGGTCTTTGCCTTTCCCAGGTCTTTGCAGGCCTTCGCCATCTCCTCCAGCATCGAAGCATCATCAAAAAGATCTGATGCGTTTATTTCTGAAATTATCTGTTCACTCAACTCAATTGCCTTTATGACATATTCCTTCCCGTTCATTAACGATCTCCTTTTAGCGGACAATTCTTGAAACCTCAACGGCCCTTATTATTTTAAATCGCCGGCAATGTCACCCAGACCTAATGCCTGAAGCTTTTCCTCTGTTGGGATGCCGTTGTCATTCCATCCTCTCAGCTGATAATACTCATTGAGCTGATACTCCAAATCAGCTGCCTTGCCTGCTGCCCCGCCATCCGGCAGGGGTGTTAAAAGTCTCTTTGGCAGTGTATCGTCTTTTCTTGAAATCCCTTCCCGGCAGGCAAATGCCCTTTGAAGATTAAGAATACGCTCCCCGACCTGCAGAATCGTGTCCTTGCTATGGGGATTTCCTGACACAATACCTAAAAGTGTCCCGATATGAGACGGCTGGAGGGCCATCCCGACAAACATGCAGACAGCAGTCGAGTTATGCACAGCACTCATGTCCTGGGACACCTTTGCCGCCAAACCCTTATTTTTTTTATCATGGCGGCCTTGTTTGAAATTGAGTCCTGCTTCCGGTGATATAACTGCCATCTCGACCATATAAGACCCCCCCTGAACATGGCAGGCACCACGCATGCCTGTGGCATAGTTCACAGCCAGGCTGAAGTAACATCTGGGATCATGCATGGGAACTTCCATTCCCTTAACCTGAATCGCATATTCCTCCGAGCCTTGACCCACTTTCTCAGAAGCCTTTCTGGCCCCCTGGGCAAGTAACGCCCCGAATCCACTCACCTGACCCATCTGATCCACTACTTCCAGCACGGCATCCACATTACCCCAGACCAGTTCGATGCCTTGAGTGTCCTCCTTTGTCAGGGCTCCTTTTTCATAGGCTTCCATGGCCCATGCAATAGTACAGCCGGCGGATATGGTGTCCATCCCATATTTATTACACATCTCTCCAATCCAGGCGATGGCCTCCAGGTTATCGATAAGAAGCATGGATCCAAAGGCCCCCAGGGTTTCATATTCCGGACCCGGCCCTTCATATTTAAACCGTCCCTCCGGAATTTCCACCCAGCGTGCACATCGAACGGGACAATTATAGCAGGCAGATGCATGCGGTTTAACGATTGTATTGGTCATGCGCGCACCACCGATCTTTGTATACCCCCCTTCCCAGAGGCCTACCTGCCAGTTTTTTGCAGGAACATCACCTGCAGCCCAGCCCATATCCATGCTGAAGGCTGTTCCCCATTTGGTAAAAAATCCGACAAAAGGATTCTCCGCGACCCCTTTAACGATTTCCTTGCTCATGATTTTGAGAAAATCATCGGCAACCGCTGTTACTTTGTGGGTTCCCAAAACAACTATGGCTTTCAAATTTTTGGACCCCATCACGGCTCCGACACCCCCTCTGCCGGCAGCCCGGCCCTCGTCATTCATGACACATGCGATCAGCGCCAGTTTCTCTCCCGCCTGTCCAATGCAGGCAACTCTGGCCCGTTTCTTTCCGACCCGCTCCTTTAAAATGCTCTGGGTCTCGGTTGTGTCCTTTCCCCAAAGATCTGACGCATCTTTTAAAGCGATCTGATCATCCAGAATCTCCATATATACCGGTTTTTCAGATTTTCCTTCAAAAATAATCCCGTCATGTCCGGTTTTTTTGAGCTCAACGCCCCAGAACCCAGACGAAGTAGCAGTGGTCATGATACCGGTTTGAGGAGATTTGGTGGCGACCACGAAACGCCCTGAAGTGGGGAACCGGGTACCCGTAACCGGACCAGTCATAAAAATCAATCGGTTATCCACACCAAGAGGGTCAGCCTTTGCAGGAACTTCATCATACAGTGTTTTTGTGGCAAACCCGGCTCCGCCAATGTAAAATTGGGCCATCAGCGGATTGACCTCCTCCGTTGTGATGGCACCAGAGGATAGATTTACACGAATAATCTTTCCCATATATCCAGACATATTATCACCTCCTTATGGTTATCTCATATCTTCAAGATCAATTTCCTCTGCTCTCTTGAATCCGCCTGGCGGAAATATATCCCCTTTTTTAGCAAACACACTGGCCAGCTTCGCCCCCACCGGGGTTGGGCTGCACAGGAAGGGAGTGGCATCCTCTGCCGGCTCGACTTCTACCAGTTCATACTCCCGGGTGCCAAGCCCGATCTTCTGCCCCACATTTGGCTGACTTTCCTCACTCACCCCTAAAAAAGAACCG
>JAUXCK010000017.1 GCA_030618925.1 Desulfobacteraceae bacterium | reverse complement strand
CAATTTTCTGGATCTTGCCGAAGTTTTTCCTTAACCGTCTGCGCGTTAAAGGCGTTGCCGACATATCATCTCCAATTTAATCTTTTTAGGACAATATAAAATAACGTCACACTATTTGACCTCAGCCTGGGCACCTGCTTCTTCAAGCTGGGTTTTGATTTTCTCAGCATCTTCCTTGGCAATACCCTCCTTTACCGGCTTGGGTGCCTCATCAACCAATGCTTTTGCTTCCTTGAGCCCTAAACCGGTAATGGCCCTTACTTCCTTAATCACCTGAATCTTTTTGTCCCCGATAGCGGTTAAAATGACATCAAATTCAGTTTTCTCCTCAGCGGCTGCCCCGCCCTCTGCAGCAGGCCCTGCTGCCATCATTGCGACAGGTGCGGCAGCGGAAACACCGAACTTTTCTTCCATCTCCTTCACCAGCTCGGATAATTCTAAAACAGACATATTGGCTATAAATTCAATCACATCATCTTTTGTTAGGTCAGACATTTTTTCCTCCAAATTTTTTACGGATTTTTACTGAATTCCAAATAATATTAATTTTAGTCATGACGCCGCTCCCCTCTATAACGGGTTAGGCGGCTTCTTTTTGACTGCCGATGGCCTGTAACACATTTAACAGGTTGACCGTTACATTCCCGAGCGCACGAACAAACGATGTCGGCACGCCATTCATTGTCGACAAAACCTGCCCAAGAAGAACTTCGCGTGATGGCAGCGCTGATAACGCCTTAATTGCATTTGTGTCGATCACCTTGCCATCCATAACACCGATTTTGATCTCAAATACCTTATTTTCCTTGGCAAAATCGACCAACACCTTTGCCGGAGCAACCGGATCCTCATAACTCAGGGCAAGGGCGCTGGGCCCTTTAAAATAATCCTTAATCAAATCGGCATCCGTTCCAGCAGCAGCCCGAATAATCAATGAATTTTTGACCACCTTGTATTCCACATCCGCTTTCCTGAGCTTCCTGCGCAAGTCATTAATGGCCGGGACGTCAAGCCCCTTGTAGTCGGTCAGGATCACGACCCTGGATCGTTCAAACCTGTCGTGCATGGCCTCTGTTATTTTTATTTTATCTTCTCTTTTCAATCTTATTCCACCCCCTTTTTTAATCTGTGAAAAACCGGAGGAATCCGTTCGAGCCAAACGAGCTGTCTCGGTAGGCCGGCAATGCCGTTTAAGCACCTTTAATGAACCTACGGTCTTTGACAGTATAGTAATGTTATAATTTCCGGCAGTATGCTGCCGAACTATTCAGTTGTCTCCCTGGCCAGGGCTGTATCCACCTTGATTCCAGGTCCCATGGTTGTAGAAATGACAATATTCTTCAGGTATATACCTTTGCTGGATGCTGGTTTCAAACGCATAATCTTGTCTATAAGGGAATTCAAATTTTCAGCCAGCTTGGCAACCCCAAAAGAGACCTTCCCAATCGGTGCGTGGATAATTCCGGCCTTTTCAACCCGAAAGTCAATTTTACCGGCCTTCAGTTCGTTCACCGCCCTCGAAATATCAAAGGTCACCGTGCCTGTTTTCGCATTTGGCATAAGCCCTCGAGGGCCAAGAAGTTTTCCAATCTTGCCAACAACGCCCATGACATCAGGGGTGGCGACGGCTTTATCAAAACCGAACCATCCCCCTTTAATTTTATCAATGAACTCATCGTTGCCGGCAAAATCAGCACCTGCATCAAGTGCTTCTTTCTCCTTTTCCCCTTTTGCAAATACGAGCACTTTCACTTCCTTACCCAGGCCATTGGGCAGTATAACCGTTCCCCGAACCATCTGGTCGGCGTGCCGTGGATCGACACCGAGATTAATTGCCACATCAATGGTTTCATCAAATTTTACAAAAGATGATTCAAGTGCAACCGTGATGGCCTCTTCCACATCATATCTCTTGTGTGAGTCGATTTTTTTTCTTGATTCAGAATATTTTTTACCGTGATTCGGCATTTTCCCCTACCCGCTCCTTTAAATAATTAAACAACCTCAATCCCCATGCTTCTTGCTGTCCCTTCCACGATTTTACAGGCAGCATCCAGATCATTGGCGTTCAAATCCACCATTTTTATCTTAGAAATTTCTTCAACCTGCTGCCGTGTCACCTTGCCGACTTTCTCCCGCAATGGATCCCCGGATCCCTTTGCAATCTCTGCGGCTTTCTTCAGCAAGACAGACGCTGGTGGGGTTTTCGTAATAAACGTAAATGTCCTGTCCTGATAAACTGTCAGCACGACAGGAATGATCATCCCCTCATCTTTGGCCGTCCTCGCATTAAACGCTTTACAGAAATCCATTATGTTTACGCCATGCTGGCCTAAAGCCGGTCCAATGGGAGGAGATGGATTTGCTTTTCCCGCCGTCACCTGTAATTTGATCTGGGCAATAACCTTTTTTGCCATTTTTCTATACTCCAATACTTATAGTTTTTTCACCTGTACAAAATCCAACTCTACCGGTGTTGACCGTCCGAAGATACTGACCAGAACCTTAATCTTTCCCTTTTCTGGATTCACATCTTCCACGGTACCGTTAAAATTTGTAAAAGGTCCGTCAATCACCCGTATTTCATCCCCTGGCTCGTAAAAATATTTGGGCTGGGGTTTGCTTTGACCGGCTTCCATTCTATTGAGAATCTGTTTTGCCTCTTCGTCTAGAATTGGAGCCGGTTTATTCTTTCCCCCTAAAAACCCGGTGACCTTGGCGGTATCATTTACGATATGCCAGGTCTCGTCATCCATTGCCATGCGGACCAGAATGTATCCAGGGTAAAATTTGCGGGATGATTCCTTTTTTTTCCCTTTTACCAGCTCTACCACCTGTTCGGTGGGCACAATCACCTCATTGAATTTTTCAGGATGAGGAGAAGCCGCAATTCGCTCTTCCAAGGCTTTTTTAACCTTATTCTCAAACCCTGAATAAACATGGACGACATACCATTTTAGTGCCACTTGTTTTTCCCCTCAATTAATGAAGAACAATTCGAACCAGGCTTGACAACCCACCATCCACCAACCCAAGAAAAAGCGAAATGATGATCACAAGAACAATAACGACCACTGTTGAACCCATCGCCTGGGCCCGAGTAGGCCAGGTCACTTTTTTTAATTCAATTTTAACTTCTCTCAGAAACTGCAGCACATTCTCAATATGTCCTTCTTTGATCTTGGCCGACCGTGCTGAAGCAGTGGATTTCTTATAGGACGCCACCGGCTTTTTCTTATTCCTGGCAACACCGGGAAGCGAAACGGCCCGATTGTCAACCGCCCCGTTCGCTGATAAAGAATCTGCGGCGCCGTCACCACTTAGTTTCTTTTTTTTCTTTTTGCCTACAGGTTTCTTCTTTTGTAACTTTCCCATAGTGCTCCTGTCATTTAAATGCTCAAAATTAAAAGCCCGAGTCCATGACCACCTGTCTGTGTATTCTGGACCTCTTTTACGGCATCATTGGCAGGCCAGGCAGGACTTGAACCCGCAATCTTCGGATTTGGAGTCCGCTGCATTACCCAATTATGCTACTGGCCTGTATATTATCCAAATGTGAAACCAGACTCCGGCGGAAATTCATCGCACCGGACAAATAGGAAATCACTCTGCTACTTCGTCTCTTTATGCAACGTATGCTGTCTGCAGAATCGACAGTATTTCTTTAGCTCAAGCTTATCCGGTGTCGTCCGCTTATTCTTGGTCGTTGTATAATTCTTTCTTTTGCACTCCCTACATGCAAGTGTAATAATTGTTCTCACCTGCAGACCCCTTTCCTGTTTCTATTCAATTATTTCACTAACCACGCCCGCGCCCACAGTTCTGCCGCCTTCTCGAATCGCAAACCGCAGCTCCTTCTCCATCGCTATCGGGGAAATCAGCTCTCCTGTGATGGTGACATTATCCCCCGGCATGATCATCTCCACTCCCTCAGGCAACGACAATATCCCTGTTACATCTGTTGTACGGAAAAAAAACTGAGGCCGATATCCGGTAAAAAACGGCGTGTGACGGCCGCCCTCTTCCTTGCTCAATACATAAACCTCTGCATGGAACTTCGTGTGGGGCGTAATGCTCCCCGGAATCGCCACAACCTGACCCCGCTCAACTTCCTCACGCTTGGTGCCCCGAAGCAATAGTCCGACATTGTCTCCGGCACGGCCCTCGTCCAAAAGCTTTCGGAACATCTCAACGCCCGTACAAACCGTCTTGGCTGTCTCCCGAATGCCGACAATCTCTACTTCATCACCCACCTTTATAATACCGCGCTCTACACGACCCGTTACCACCGTGCCTCGACCCGATATGCTGAATACATCCTCAACCGGCATCAAAAACGGCTTGTCTATATCACGCTTGGGCTCCGGTATGTAACTGTCAATCGCATCCATCAACTCAAATATCGGCTTGGCTTCCTCGCTGTCGGCATCGTCGCTCTCAAGCGCTTTCAATGCACTGCCACGGATGATCGGCGTATCATCGCCCGGAAACTCATATTTGTCCAATAGCTCTCGCATCTCAAGCTCAACAAGCTCGATCAACTCCTCATCATCCACCATGTCGCATTTGTTTAAAAATATCACGATCCGCGGAACACCCACCTGACGCGCCAGCAGAATATGCTCCCTTGTCTGGGGCATGGGACCGTCATCAGCTCCCACCACGAGAATCGCTCCGTCCATCTGGGCGGCTCCCGTGATCATGTTCTTTATGTAGTCTGCATGACCCGGACAATCCACATGGGCATAATGGCGGTTGGCTGTCTCATATTCCACATGGGCCGTGGCAATTGTGATGCCCCGCTCTCTCTCCTCGGGCGCCTTGTCTATCTGATCAAATGGAACAAATTCTGCCGTCCCTCTCAGGGAGCAATGCTTGGTAATTGCCGCTGTTAACGTCGTCTTACCATGGTCAATATGGCCGATCGTTCCTACATTGACATGGGGCTTGGTTCGCTTAAATTTCTCTTTCGCCATCTTCCCGTCCTCCTTTGAAAACGGACCTAATAGGTATTAATGATAATTTACAATATTTTTCGTTTCCTGCCGGCCGCCATTCTTCCGACCCATTTTTCTACCACCGATAGTGAGCAAATGCCTTGTTTGCGTCAGCCATCTTATGGGTATCTTCTTTCTTTTTAATCGTCCCGCCTTTCTGGTTGGCAGCATCCATGAGTTCAGCAGCCAGCTTTTTTGCCATGCTTTTTTCCGCGCGGCTTTTGGCGTAGGTCAGCAGCCATCTGATTGCCAACGCCGTGCGCCGGGCCGGTCTTATCTCAGTGGGTACCTGATAGGTGGACCCACCCACCCGTCTAGACTTTACCTCAATTATCGGCCGCACACTATCCACAGCCTTCTCAAAAATATGAAGCGGTTCTTCTCCGGTTTTTTCCTGTATCATATCAAATGCGTTATAGAGTATCGACTCTGCAACACTCTTTTTTCCATCGCGCATGATACAGCTGACAAACTGTGACACCAGTTTGCTGTTGTACTTGGAATCCGGAACTATTTTTCGCTCAGGGACTTCTCTTCTTCTCGGCATCTTTTACACCAAATCGCAACTATATAATTTGAAAATTAAAATATACTGGACATCTATTTTGGTTTTTTAGCCCCGTATTTTGATCTCCCCTGTCTTCGATCTTCAACCCCAAGCGTATCCAGGATTCCCCTGATAATATGGTACCTCACGCCTGGCAAATCCTTTACCCGGCCCCCCCGTACCATAACAACGGAATGCTCCTGGAGATTATGCCCAATACCGGGAATATAGGCCGTCACTTCAATGCCTGTGGTTAACCTCACCCTTGCCACCTTTCTCAAGGCAGAATTTGGCTTTTTAGGGGTTGACGTGTATACGCGGGTGCAGACCCCCCGTTTCTGGGGTGCCCCTTTCAGCGCAGGCGTATTTGTCTTTTTCTTTAACCGCTTTCTTCCCTTCCTGACCAATTGGTTAATTGTCGGCATCTTGCTCGTAAACTCCTTTAGCTATTATGATTCAAATACTATGGGACCCAAAAATGGAGAATCATATACAGATTAAATTATCTTGTCAAGCACTTTGTGTCCAACATTTTAAACGCATAAAAAAGCATGCCCAAGGGCGATTCACCGCTATGTCGCCTCTTCCTCCTGAACCAAGTTGATTTCAAGGTCTTTATGAACCGATACCCCTGTTCCCGCCGGTATGATTCGGCCCATGATGACATTTTCCTTGAGCCCCTTCAGGGTGTCGGTTTTCCCGTAGATTGCAGCATCGGTCAGGACTTTGGTCGTTTCCTGGAATGATGCAGCGGAAATAAAGCTCTCTGTCGAAAGAGATGCCTTGGTAATGCCCAGGATGAGTGGTTCGCCCACCGCGGGTGCACCGCCTTTTTCGACGACATCGCTATTGGTCTCGGCAAACCGAATTCTATCCACCTGCTCTTCTGTAATAAAAGCAGTGTCTCCCACCTCACGAATTCTGACTTGCCGCATCATCTGACGGACAATGACCTCGATATGCTTGTCATTGATTCTGACGCCCTGCAGACGATATACTTCCTGAACTTCATCTACAAGATAGCGGGCAAGTGCAACTTCACCCTTGATGGACAGAATATCTTGAGGATTCGCCGACCCTCCGACAATATGTTCGCCCGCCCTTACATAATCTCCGTCATATACATTAATATGTTTACCGCGGGGAATTAGATACTCCCTCTTGTCACCCACATCTACCGGGGTAACCGTTACCTTCTGTTTGCCTTTCTTTGTCGTTGCCTTGGCAATAGACACATAACCGTCTATTTCACTCAACACCGCAACCTCTTTTGGTTTTCGCACCTCAAAAAGTTCGGCAACCCTTGGCAGGCCTCCGGTGATATCCTTGGTTTTAGTCGTGGCCCGGGGCAATTTGGCAATCACATCACCCGCCCGGACCCTATCATGCTCTTCTACAAGCAATATGGCATCCAGTGGCAGTATATACCTGGCCAGAGCGCTTGAGTGTCCAAGCGAAGCGGTTTTTCCTTCTTCATCCTTGATGGAAATACGCGGCCGTACATCCGCAGTTTTCCCCTCGATAATTGTCCGGCTCGATTTCCCCGTAACCTCGTCAACCTTCTCCTGCATGGTCTTTCCAAGTTCAATATCACCGAATTTAACGGTTCCGCCAACCTCTGTAATAATTGGGGTTGTAAAGGGGTCCCATGTGGCAAGGATGTCGCCCACTCCAATATGCTGACCATCCTTCACCTCAATATGCGCCCCGTATATGACCGGGCAGCGCTCCCGCTCCCGGCCAGTGTCACCGATAATGGTGAACTCTCCGCCACGCCGGTTCATCACAATATTCAGCCCTTCAGCATTTGTCACCACATTCAGGTCACCCAATTTTATGGTGCCTTCCGCCCGGGCCCTGATGTCCGCCTGCTCCACGCGCCTGCTGGCGGTCCCGCCGATATGAAAGGTCCGCATGGTCAGCTGTGTGCCGGGTTCACCGATGGATTGTGCTGCCAGGATACCGATCGCCTGACCGATCTCAACCCGTTTTCCATGGGAAAGGTCCCGGCCGTAACATTTGGCACATATCCCGTGTTTGGTGTTGCATGTCAGGACAGACCTTATCTTAACCTTTGTCAGGCCTGAATTCTCAATCAGTTTCAGGACCTCTTCATCAATCTCCTCTCCGCCACTGGCAATGATTTCATCCGTAAACGGATCCAACGTATCTTCCAGGGCAGTCCGCCCCAGCACCCTGTCTCCCAGATGCTGAATAACTTCACCGCCTTCCATCAGCGCTTCAACTTCTATTCCCATCAAGGTGCCGCAATCCACTTCCAGCACCGCACAATCCTGTGCCACATCTGCCAGACGGCGGGTCAGGTATCCCGAGTTGGCTGTTTTCAACGCCGTATCGGCCAACCCTTTCCGGGCGCCATGGGTTGAAATAAAATACTGCAGCACTGTCAGGCCTTCCCGAAAATTTGCAATAATTGGCGTTTCGATGATTTCACCGGACGGTTTTGTCATCATTCCCCTCATGCCGGCAAGCTGCCGCATCTGATCCTTGCTGCCCCTTGCCCCGGAATCCGCCATCATGAAGATAGAATTGAGCCGCTCTTTTCTCCCGGTTTCACTTGTATTTTCAGTATCCTTGGCCGACAACATCTCTATGTGGGTTGTCTTCTTCATCGAATCCATCATGGCGTCTGCGATATCGTCCGTTGCTTTCGTCCATATATCCACCACCTTGTTGTATTTTTCGCCCTGGGTAATCAGGCCTTCGGTATATTGGGTGCCGATCTCTTCAATCTTGTTCTCGGCCTCTTTAATGATATCCCATTTGGCCTCCGGAATAATCATGTCATCTATTGAAATGGAAAGGCCTCCCAGGGTTGAATACTGGTAGCCGATATCTTTCAACCTGTCTGACAGGATCACCGTTGCTTTGGGACCGGTTTTCCGGTAAGCAGAATCAACCATATCGCGAAGTGTTTTCTTGTCCATATCCCTGTTAATGCTGTCAAACGAAATCTCTGTCTCTCTCTCAATCACTTTAAAAATATGATGGCCGTGACCGGAGGAGACGACAGGGCTGATCTCCCCCTTTTCCATGGAAAAAATGTGATCCACATCAGATTCCTCCAGGCTGAACAGGTTCTCAAACTCTTCCCTTTTAAGTTGCCCTAAAATTCCGTCCTCTTCCTGGAAACGACTTTTAGAATACTGCTGAACCATGTCACTAAAGGAGGCACCATTTTTCATCTCAGAAAGGGCTGCCTTGGCATTTTTCTTGGCCGTCACCTGAATATGGCCAAGCGTCAGGATGATATCCTTCGGCATTATCTCCCATAAAAAGATCCGGCCGACGGTCGTCTTCTTCCGGGTTCCATTCATCCTCACATTGATGATGGCATGAAGGTCGACTTTTCCTGAATCATATGCTGCCCGGACCTCATCCGGGTTTGCAAATAACATCCCATCGCCCTTAGCCCCCTCAGACGCCCATGTCAGATAATAAATACCCAAGACAATATCCTGAGTTGGAACGATGATCGGACTCCCGTTTGCAGGAGACAGGATGTTATTGCTCGACAGCATGAGGACCCGTGCTTCTATTTGCGACTCCACGGAAAGGGGGATATGCACCGCCATCTGGTCACCGTCAAAATCCGCATTGAATGCCGTGCAAACCAGAGGGTGCAGCTGAATGGCTTTCCCTTCAATCAGCACCGGCTCGAACGCCTGGACACCCAGGCGGTGAAGCGTTGGCGCGCGGTTTAATAAAACCGGGTACTCTTTTACGACTTCATCCAGCGTGTCCCAAACCTCGGGAATCAGCCGCTCCACCATTTTTTTTGCACTTTTTACTGTAGACACAAGCCCCTTATTTTCAAGGCGATGGTATACAAAAGGCTTAAACAGCTCTAGGGCCATCTGTTTTGGCAGGCCGCATTGATGCAGCCTGAGGTCCGGCCCGATCGTAATAACGGTTCGCCCGGAATAATCGACCCGTTTCCCCAGAAGATTCTGCCTGAAACGTCCCTGCTTGCCCTTTAGCGTATCAGAGAGGGATTTCAGAGGGCGTTTGTTGGTACCGGTAACAACCCTGCCATGACGGCCGTTATCAAAAAGAACATCAACTGACTCCTGAAGCATCCTTTTCTCGTTTCGGACAATAATATCAGGTGCCTTTAAGTCAACCAGACGATTTAACCGGTTGTTTCTGTTGATAACACGACGATAGAGGTCATTGAGATCCGATGTGGCAAACCGGCCTCCCTCCAGGGGAACCAGCGGCCTAAGATCCGGCGGTAGAACCGGAATCACATCCATAATCATCCAGATCGGATCGAGGCCTGATTGTTTAAAGGCATCCACTATCTTCAGCCGCTTGGAAAGTTTCTGTTTTTTGGCCATGGACCCGGTGGCGGCGATGTCAGCTCGTAATGTATTGTAGGTCTCCTCTAAGTCAAGCTGCTCAAGAAGTGCTTTTACGGCTTCGGCCCCGATGCCGGCCTCAAATTTTGTCCCGTAAAGTTCAAGTGCTTCATGGTATTTCTCATCAGACAGGAGCTGACCCTTGGTGAGACCCGTGTCTTTTGGATCAATAACGATATAACTGTCAAAATAAAGAACCTTCTCCATGTTTTTTAAGGTCAGGTCCAGCAAATTTCCGATCTTGCTCGGCAGGCTTTTCAGGAACCAGATATGGGCAACCGGGGTGGCAAGGTTAATATGCCCCAGTCGGTCCCGCCGCACCTTGGCCTGGATAACCTCGACGCCGCATTTTTCACAAATGACGCCGCGATGCTTCATTCGTTTATATTTTCCGCAGTTACACTCATAATCCTTGGTAGGACCAAAAATCTTGGCACAAAAAAGACCGTCCCGCTCGGGTTTGAAGGTGCGGTAATTGATGGTCTCCGGCTTCTTGATCTCTCCATGGGACCACCCCCTTATCCTTTCAGGAGATGCCAGAGAAATTCTAACACTGCTATAAAGTTTTGGATCTGTTGGTTTGGCGAAAAAATCGTATATTGTTTCCAATATATTCTCCTTATTGTTTTTGTTCAATAAGTTCTATATTCAGTCCCAGACTCTGCAATTCTTTGGTTAAGACCCTGAATGATTCAGGCAGACCGGGCTCAAGAACATTTTGCCCCTTGACAATCTTTTCATACATCCGGGTCCTGCCTGCCATATCATCTGACTTGACCGTTAGAAACTCTTGCAGCGCATGTGCCGCACCATAAGCTTCCATAGCCCATACCTCCATTTCACCCAGGCGTTGCCCACCGAACTGTGCTTTCCCCCCAAGGGGCTGCTGGGTCACCAGAGAATAAGGGCCAATTGATCGCGCATGTATTTTATCATCCACAAGATGATGCAATTTCAGCATATACATCGTTCCAACCGTCACCTTTCCATCAAAAGGTTCACCGGTACGTCCGTCAAATAATAATGCCTGACCGGATTTGTCTTCATCGGCTTCAGAAAGGAGGACCTTAATCTCATCCTCCTTTGCACCGTCAAAAACCGGTGTTGCCATGTGTACCCCTTCCCGGTAATGTTGCCCGAATTCGACAATCTCCTCGTCAGCCATTTGATCAAGCATCTTCTGCTCTGAAGATGCTGAAAAAATCCGTTTCAGTTTCCCTCTAAGGTCCTGGTGTTTTTTGTCACTGATAAATTGATCGATTTGATCTCCCAGGACCTTGGCGGCGCGGCCCAGATGAATTTCCAGAATCTGCCCCACATTCATTCGAGACGGAACGCCCAAAGGGTTCAATACCATGTCAACCGTAGTTCCGTCTTCAAAATACGGCAGGTCTTCTATGGGCAGAATTCGAGAGACAACGCCTTTGTTCCCGTGGCGGCCCGCCATTTTATCACCCACCGACAACACCCGCCTCATGGCCACATAGACCTTTATCAGTTTAATGACACCGGGAGGGAGATCATCGCCGACTTCATACCGGCTGACCTGTTCATCAAACCTGCTTCTGCAAGCATCTTTCTGCTGCCGGCAGCGATCAAGAACTTCATGCACATGCTCGGTGACAGCTGAATCTTCCAAAACAATTCCCTCAAAGTGAGCAACCGAGATTCCGGATAATGCGGATTTATCAATCTCCTTGTTCTTGACAATCAACACTTTTTTCCCTCTTTTCAGGGAAGTCGTACACTGCTGACCCACCATCAGGTGTTCAAGTTCCTCCACTGCAACGTCTTCAACAACCCGGATCTCATCCTCGAGGTTCTTCTCGTGCAATGTAATTTCTTCATCTTCAATCGCACGGGCCCGATCGTCCTTGTCCACACCTCTTCTGGAAAACACCTTGGCATCAATGACAATCCCATCAACTCCGGGCGGAACCCTCAGGGATGTATCTTTTACATCGCCGGCCTTTTCACCAAAGATGGCCCGCAACAGTTTCTCTTCCGGTGAAAGCTGTGTTTCTCCTTTTGGCGTAATTTTACCCACCAGGATGTCACCGGGTTTAACCTCGGCACCCAGACGGATAATACCGCTTGCGTCAAGATCCTTCAGGGTTTCCTCTCCCACATTCGGAATGTCCCGGGTGATTTCTTCTTTTCCAAGTTTTGTATCCCTTGCAACGACTTCAAACTCCTCAATATGAACGGATGTAAATACCCCGTCCCTTACCAGCCTTTCGCTGACTAAGATTGAGTCTTCAAAATTATATCCACCCCATGGCATAAAAGCGACCGTGACATTCTTGCCCAGGGCAAGCTCGCCCTTTTCAGTGGCCGGCCCGTCTGCAATGATCTCACCCGCTTCAATCGCCTGACCTTTGCTGACAATCGGACGCTGATTGAAACAGGTGTTCTGATTCGAACGAATAAACTTTGCCAGGCTGTAAATAGAAACGCATCTGCCGTCCATAGTATCATCCGGGTCATGTTTTACGACAATCCGATCGGCGCTTACGTCAACCACTTCACCATCTTTCTGAGCCACCACCGTCACACCTGAATCTCTTGCAACAACCCCTTCTATCCCGGTACCGACAAGCGGTGCCCTGGTCTCTGTTAAAGGGACAGCCTGGCGCTGCATGTTCGAGCCCATAAGTGCACGGTTGGCGTCGTCATTCTCCAGGAACGGGATCAATGACGCCGAAACACTGACCAGCTGATTGGGGGAAACATCCATCAGCTCGATCTCCTCGGACTTGATCATCATAAATTCGCCGGCGACCCGTGAAGTAACAAGCGGATTCCTGTAATGGCCCTTTTCATCTATGGGTGCGTTTGCCTGGGCGATTGGATGATCCTTTTCTTCAAAAGCAGTCAGCAGCCTTACATTGCTGGAGACGGTAGAATCATTCACAACCCGGTAAGGCGTCTCGATGAATCCATAACCATTTATCCTTGCATATGTAGACAGGGATACGATCAAACCGATATTCGGACCTTCTGGCGTTTCAATGGGACAAATTCGTCCGTAATGGGAAGGATGTACATCCCTCACCTCAAAACCGGCCCTCTCACGGGTCAGACCACCGGGGCCGAGGGCGCTCAGGCGGCGTTTGTGAGTTGTTTCAGAAAGCGGATTGGTTTGATCCATAAACTGCGACAGCTGACTGGTGCCGAAAAATTCCTTCACCACCGCCGAAACCGGCTTGGGGTTGACCAGGTCATGGGGCATCAGGGCATCGACTTCCTGCATGCTCATTCGCTCTTTAATGGCACGCTCCATGCGGACCAGACCGATACGATACTGATTTTCCATCAATTCGCCGACAGCCCGTACCCGGCGATTTCCAAGATGGTCTATATCATCCACAACACCCTGGGTATCTCTCAGTTCAACCAGGGTTTTTGCAGTCAGCAGAATATCTTCCTTTCTAAGCGTTCGCAAACTCATAGGGGCGTTGATGCCGAGGCGATGATTCAATTTCAGACGTCCGACGCCGGACAGGTCATAATACGCGGATTTGAAAAAAAGATGATCGATAAAATCAAGGGCGACTTCAGGGGTCGCTGGATTCCCGGGTCTCAAGCGTCGATAAATTTCAATCAGCGCTTCCTCCTTGTCCGCCACCTTGTCAACAATAAGCGTCTTTCGTATGGATTCGCTGCTATACGCACCGTCCACCAGAAGAATACTAAACACCTCAACCTTGGCTTCAAACAATTTCTCGAGAATCTCCTCGTCAATGAGGTCCGTCGATTTCGCAATCAGGTCACGGGTTTTTGAATCAACAACCTCTGCCCCGAATGATTTACCGATGACATCTTCATTCAGGATCGGCACCATGTCGATATTTGCCGCTTTTAACTGTTTAATCGATCGTTTGGTAAACTTCCGGCCCTTTTTGATGACCACCTCTCCGGTACCCGGAATTTTTATGTCACAACTGGAGCGTTTCCCCCTGAGTGCATCCTCGCTGAATTCCCTAAAAAGCCTATTTCTGCGAATCAATATTTTTTCTTTCTTGTAAAAATAATCAAGAAGGTCCTCTCCCGTATATCCAAATGCCTTAAACAGCAGGGTCACCGGGAATTTGCGGCGGCGATCGATGCGAATGTGCACAATATCTTTCGGATCGATCTCCATATCAATCCAGGAACCGCGCACCGGTATAATCCGGGCTGTGTATATCAGTTTCCCGCTTGAATGCGTTTTCCCTTTATCATGATCGAAAAAAACACCGGATGAGCGGTGCAGCTGGCTTACCACAACCCGTTCCGTACCATTGATAATGAACGTTCCTTTTTCGGTCATCAGGGGTATGGTCCCAAAATAGATTTCCTGCTCCTTGATGTCCCGAATGTTGGAAATCCCTGATTCTTTATCCACATCAAAAACAACCAGCCTGATTCTGATCCGGACCGGAATCTCGAAGGTCATACCACGGTGAATACACTCCTTGACCGAGTGTTTCACCTCCCCGAAACTGTATGAAACAAATTCAAGGGATGCGGTCCCCGTAAAATCATTAATGGGAAATACCGATTTAAACACGGCCTGCAGGCCGATATCTTCCCGTTTTTCCGGGGGGATATCCATCTGCAGCAATCGCTGGTAAGATTCCCGTTGCATCCCGATAAGATCAGGAATCTCTACAATTTTCTGGATCTTGCCGAAGTTTTTCCTTAACCGTCTGCGCGTTAAAGGCGTTGCCGACATATCATCTCCAATTTAATCTTTTTAGGACAATATAAAATAACGTCACACTATTT
>JAUXCK010000331.1 GCA_030618925.1 Desulfobacteraceae bacterium | reverse complement strand
TGACTGTGCGTATTGTAGAAGGTGATCCACCCCTGGAGCCAGATACAAAATCTAATATAACCGAATCTGCGGGCATTGATATCTCTAATACGGCCGGGCAGGAGGATCAGGCCCTTAAAAAGGAAGTGGCCCGCCAGATCAACGTCCATCCTTCCAGCATCAGAATGTCTGAAGATGGAAATACTGCATTTTGCGAATCCATGCCGTTGAACATTTTCCCGGTGATGATAACCGACAGGGGAAAGGCCAAACCCAAAATTGAAGTGGGGGCGTCCTTTCTCGACATGGAAACAATTACCCGTTATGGCCGAAACCTTCTCGGTTATGAACAGTGGATTGGTGAAGACTTGTCCCGGGGACTCTGTGAACGATTTGTCAGACATCTGATCCTGGAGGATCCTGATGCATTTGAAACTGTGCGGGGCAAGAACGTTCTCTATCTGGCCAATCACCAGGTGCAGATCGAATCAATGCTGTTTCCCGGACTGCTCCAGGTGCTGACCGACGTCCGCATGGTGGCGATTGCTGATGCAGCGCATAAAAAAGGCTGGATGGGGCCGTTCAACGATATCCTCTACGACTACCCTGAAGTCGAATATCCGAGCAACATCGTCTATTTTGATCAAAGCAATAGAGAATCCATGTTCGATATTCTCGAAAATTTTAAAACCATGATTATCGATGAAGGCATTTCAGTGTTTCTGCACGCGGAAGGCAAGCTCGGGTTGAGTTGCCGCAACCCGATAGAAGTACTCAGTTCCGTTTTTATTGATCTGGCCCAGGACTGCAATCTTCCGATTGTACCGGTCCGGTTTATGGGAGGACTTCCGGTCAAACAGATGGAAAGCACAATAGACTTCCCCGTTGGATACGGCAAACAGGATTATGTCGTGGGCAGGCCTATTTTTCCGGATGAGCTCAAGGCCATGCCCTATGCAAAACGGAGAAAATTTGTGATAAAGGCCATCAATCATCTGGGGTCTCCCAATTCAAAAGAGGTCCCATCTAAACCAGATCCTGACTTTCAGGAGAAGGTAAAAACATGGGAGGCTGAAAAAAATGTGTCAGAGGTAAAAGCGGTTATGTTCAAGGTTCTGGAACAATTGCCGTTTTCCCCGAGTGACACCACCCGTGCACTGATTAACGCCGTCACAGGGGAGGCCATCAAAACAGAGGATAACAACGGCCAATGGCTGAAACAATTTGCGGACTGGCTGTTCAGAAAACCATCGTGACCCACGGCAAATCCCGTCTTTTCAAGGTTGACAATTGCCGAATTCCCTGATATTAAATTATCTGTCAACATCGTTAATACATAAAAACTCTAAATAAATTCAGAAACAAGGAATGTATCAGCCAATATGATGCTTACCCGGATCGATCTTGTGTTTTGAACTGATCAAACATGGAAAAGGAGATAAAATGAAACAAAAATGTCACCAGCGCCTCGCCGGCTTAATGATTATCCTGGGAATGTCATTCCTCTTGGCCGGGTGTTTTATCTCACCGGATCCTGCTGTATCAACATATGAACTCCTGGCAGGTCCATTTCCTTCTGAGACATTCGAGCTGAAATCACTTGCTCAGCCCATGACATCACATTTCACAATTTCCGGCTGGAAACACCAGTTTATCGATGAATCTTATGCAGAATTTCTCACGCTTGACCTGGACACATTTTACACAAACCACATACTCAAAATCAACTACCCCAACCAGTTCTTAAACCCGGGGGGCGCATTGTTTGTCGAGCAGGAAATAACATATGAAAACGGTGACAAGGTATCCCATACATGGTGCGTTCTTTTTCCAGGAACAGAGTAAACCCTATCCGTCTTCCTCGCCGGTTGACCTCGGGATACCCCTGGTGAAATAATAAAATACCCCGGCCCCAAGGATAAAAATCGCCGCATATGTATGAAACGCAGAGGCCAGATTGATCTGATCCATTATGATCCCTGCGGAGATCGGGCCAATGATCATCCCCAGGTTCCCGGAGGTATTCATTAGTCCCGCCGCTGTCCCCACTCCTATTTGACGACTGTGTTCTACCAGCATTGCGTTTGCCGCCGGGCTGGCGACTGCCGAGAATAATCCCAAAAAAGAACAGATAAAAAGCATTGACAATATCCCGGTGGCCTGAGGCAGAAACGCAAGGCCCACCCCCAGCAGGATTGTACCGGCCAAGACAAGATGTACCCTGTTGTAGCGATTGGCCAGCCCACCGAACGGCACCTGAAACGCACCGGAAAAAAAAGCAAACCCTGAGACCAGAATCCCGACCTGGGTTGTGGTCAGTTGGATATTTCTCGCCAGCAAAGGCATGAATACCATAAGACCGCTTTGAGCGATCGCCAAAACGAAACTGAAGATAAAAAGGCCTTTTAACGGCATGGAAGCAAGGAGATCTCTGATGGGATAGGATGATCCTTTACAGGCTTCTTTCACCCTTTCTGCCGGCAAAAAAAACAAAGTGAGTATAAAACAAAGGCCCATGGACACCGCGAACGCATAGAAGACAACGTCCATCCCCCCCACATCTGCTATTCTCCCTCCGACCACAGGGCCGGTGGCTCCTCCAAAAAGAAGCATCATTCCGTATACACCCATATAGGTCCCTTCCTGACCCTCCGGGCTCAGTTCGCCGATATATGCCATGATGGTCGGCATCACCATTGCTGCAATAACGCCGTTAAAAATCCGTACGACAATCAAAAACGCCGGGCCGGTTGCAACTGCATAAGCGGCAGCCATAAAAACGCCGAGTCCGAAACCGGCGGTGATCATCACCTTTTTACCAATCCGGTCTGACAATCTCCCCATCACCGGATTACAGATCGCCATGCTTGCGGCAAAACTCGCATATATGATCCCCAGCAATAAGCCTGAAGCCCCAAGGTCCTCGGCATAAAGCGGCAAAACCGGAACGATAATGCCTATCCCGACAGCAATTATAAAAGCGGATATACAGAGAACAATAAATCCCTTACTATTCATGAATTAACCTTTCAAAGAATGCTGTAACGCTGCAAGGGTATGCCTATACCCTGCATGGGACTTGATGTCAACCCATTACGACTTTTGGAACCCATTCACAACTACCGGATAAAACCATGGCCTTTCTGCTTCTCTTCCCAAGACGAGCGTTAAGTGGATTCCACCCGTCTATGGCCCTTTTTTACACGCCCTGTATCCTTCTTGGAAATTTCTTGTACAGTTTATGCAAACCGGCCATTAACATATTGACATTTTACTGAATTCTGAATAGAATTGAATATATTAATACAGATAGTATTGTTGCCGGAATCATCATGACATTGACAACCAAAAGGTATTGTATTTGCTGATACAAAAAACGATTTCAAAAACTTCAGTTTTGTTCAAGGTCAAGAGAACTGGTCGTCTGAGACGGATTAACCCTATAAATATGCCAAAAAGGAAAACTATGGGTGGAAACCATTGAAACATCAAATTTTAAACTCAACCAGGAGTAGCCAATGAAGGAAAATACTATTTTAGGCGTTATTCTCGCTGCCGGGAAAGGCAGTCGCATGTACCCCCTAAGTGAAAAATATTCAAAATGTACCCTCCCTATTTGCAATAGACCTTTATTGGAATATCAGATAGAAATGATGAAGGAGGCCGGGATAACCGATATTACTATTGTTGTCGGCTATAATGGATTTGAAGTCGTGCGGGTTCTGGGAGATGGCAGGCGGCAAGGGGTCAATCTCACTTATATAAACCAGGAAGAAACCCTGGGCATCGCCCACGCGGTCGGCAGATTGGAATCCAACATAGACAAACCGTTTCTTCTGTTTTTAGGCGACATCTATTTTGACTGCAAGTCTTTAAAACCAATGATAGAAGAATTGAATAACAATGACGTCAATGCTGTTCTGGCAACAAAAATTGAAAAAGACAGGGAAGCCATCAAGCGAAATTTTACCGTCATGATGGATCCGGAAGGTAAGGTCCGCCGTGT
>JAUXCK010000351.1 GCA_030618925.1 Desulfobacteraceae bacterium | reverse complement strand
CCAGGTTATAAATCATATAGCGTCTCATCCCTGGCAGGTGCAGGGCGTCTGTCCGTATCTGCCCTGCCCTTTTTTCCCGGAATGATAAAAGGGTCCTCCTCTTCCAGGAGGCTTCCCATCTCAGCCTCGATCTTCTCCGGGTCCTCACCCCGCTCCATTCGGCTTAATGCTTCCTGCATTCCGGCGCCAAGCTCCATCCCGGTGACGTCGGTTAGTTTTCTCATCATATTGGCTGCCTGACGGGGATCATCTTCATTAATTTGATCCGCCTCCTTTACCATCATCTGCATTGCTTTCTCCATTTTCCCTTCATCAATCGGAAAATCTTCCATATCACTTTCTTCGCTCGCGTTTCCGGTAACCGAGAAGACCGACATCTGACGGGTCAATGATTTTTTCCTGCATTTAGGACACTTTGGCCTTTTACGCGTATTGACTGATCCTGAAAAAAAATTAAAGATCATATTGCAATCAGAGCAGAAAAATTCATATATGGGCATGGTATTTCCTTTTGTATAGAATCCTCGCTTAAATCATGAAGATTTGATTGACTCCTTGAAGGAGATGACTCGCACATGACCATGTGTTCATCCACGAGATTGTGCGCACAAGCAACAAAATGATGATTCATCTATTGCGAATGCCTGTTTCAACGACAGATCTGAATATAACCGATTCGGGGTATATTTTCAACCTTCCTGACTTTTTCCTGCCCGAGGTTGACTTGCCGGATTTCATTTGGTATTGACCGTGAATCAATCTTTCAGAGAAAGGAAAAAATCAATGGAAAAAACATTATCAATTATAAAACCAGACGGTGTCAAGCGGGGTCTTATCGGGGAAGTCATTAGACGTCTGGAAAACAATAAGATCAAAGTTATCGCCATTAAAATGCTTCACATGGACATAAACCAGGCTCAAGGATTTTATGCTGTTCACCAGGAACGGCCTTTTTTCAAAAGCCTAACTGATTTCATGTCTTCCGGCCCTGTTGTCGTGATGATTCTTGAAGGCGATAATGTGATTTCGAAATATCGTGAACTGATGGGTGCCACAAATTACAAAGAAGCTGCTGAGGGGACCATTCGAAAAGACTTTGCAACAGATATCGAAAAAAATGTGGTCCACGGTTCAGATGGGCCTGAAACAGCTTCATCTGAAATCAGTTATTTTTTCAATACCTTTGAAATTGCCGGCTGATGTCTGAACCCAATAAGCTTGACAATATCACCATTATTCTGCAACGGCCGCGATATCCGGAAAATATAGGTGCGGTTGTACGGGCCGGTCAAAACATGGGGATCGGCGGGTTGATCGTCATCAACCCCCAAAACTATGACCGGTCCAGAATACTGAAAATGGCCACCCATGCAGTTGCGGGCGCGGTTGAGCACATCTCAATTCAGAACAGTCTCAAGGAGGCACTGGCACCGTTTGGGTATGTCATCGGCACGACGGCCCGTCTGGGGAAACAACGTCAGGAGATATTCACGCCCGCTGAAATTGCCGAAAAAATCGCCCCCATTTCTCAAGCCAACCGGATCGCGGTCCTTTTCGGACCTGAGGATCGGGGACTGACAAACGAAGATCTTCGATTCTGCCATTGTCTGGTCAATATTCCAACAGCCGCCTTTACCTCCCTGAATCTTGCCCAGGCGGTCATGATCATGTGTTACGAAATATTTACGGCCCGGGAAAAGGCAATGAATGGTTTTTACCCGCGTCTTGCCAACGGGCACGAGTTAGAAGGCATGTATGAACACCTTAAGGACATATTGATACGAATCAGTTTTTTAAATCCCGAGAACCCGGACTACTGGATGAATAACCTGAAACGTTTCTTTGCAAGGTTGCCGCTCCGCGCAAAAGAAGTGAAAATCATCAGGGGAATTTGTCGACAGATAAACTGGTATGGGGAAAAACAATATAAAGACGGATTAAATCAGAAAGAAGGGGGTGAACCGGGAACCAGTATCTAGGATCTATTTCTTTTTAAAGCCATTTTTTAGCTGACGATCGATCTCTGCAAAAAGATCCTTTCTCTTTTTCTTCTGTTCGGCGTGCAGAGATTGAATTTTCTTTAAATTCTCTTTCTGCGCTTTTTGGAATTCTTTGACCTCATCTTCAATTGTTTTTTCTTGATGGTCTTTAGGGATTTCTTCAATCAACAGATGATCCCGGATGTAAATTTTACTGCCGAACGCACCTTCAATGATTTCAATAATCTTTCTGTCGTGCAGCTTTTTGCATATCAGATTTCCCTGCTCGAGGGAAAAAGAAAGCTTCTGACATACGCTGTCTGTTGAAGGCGGCATATTATCCCTGTACTCAAGCAGTCTGATGGCTGCAACCACCAGATGCGCTTTATCATACAAATTATCTTTTTTGTTCGTCATAGATCAAATCCTGTTTGATGAGGAGTAGGATGACGATTAAAATTACGATTAAGATTAAGACGATAGCAAATATAAATCCCATCGGGCAAAGTAAATCTCAGGCGTAAACCAACATTTTTAATTGCACCCTCCAAAAGACCTCTTCTTGACAACATTAAATATCAATAGTACATTTCACACTTATTTGTCAAGATCAGGCAACACGCTACATACGCTTCAGATCAAATAAACTGGATGACCTGTTTGAGACCATAACCGTAAACCATAATGAAACAATATGGGAGGGTGCCATGACCGAAATTATTTACATAAAGGCAAGGGAGATACTGGATTCAAGAGGAAACCCTACTATTGAGGTGGACATTAAAACTGCCTGCGGCGCCGTCGGTCGCGCAGCGGTTCCGTCTGGTGCTTCTACGGGAACCCGTGAGGCATTGGAACTCAGGGATCAGGATCCTGAACGATACAATGGTAAAGGTGTCACCAAAGCGGTAGAAAATATACTTGAAATCATCGGTCCGGAAATTATTGGAATGGATGCTGCAGATCAAATTATCCTCGATAAATTTATGATCGAATTGGATGGAACGCCCAATAAATCAAAGCTTGGCGCAAATGCCATCCTCGGCGTTTCCATGGCGGCCGCGAGGGCTGCTGCAGACGCATTCGAAATGCCCCTTTATAAATACATCGGCGGAATCAATGCCAGGTATCTTCCTGTCCCCATGATGAATATCATTAACGGGGGCGCGCATGCTGCCAACAGCCTGGACATTCAGGAGTTCATGATTATCCCGGTGGGAGCCAAAACAAACAGGCAGGCAATTCAAATGGGGGCAGAGATATTTCACAATCTGAAAAAACTTCTCAAAGATAGAGGCCTGAACACGGCTGTCGGTGATGAAGGCGGTTTTGCACCAGACCTTGAATCAAATGAAGCTGCTATTCAGTTTATTATAAAAGCCATTGAGGCTGCTGGATATTCTCCGGGAAAAGAAATCGGGATTGCCATGGACGCTGCGGCAAGTGAATTTTATAAGGATGGCAAATATCACCTGCAATCCGAAAAAAAATCACTGTCTGCCGAAGAGATGATCGACTACTATGAATTATTAATCAATAAATATCCGATCCTTTCCATAGAAGACGGCCTTGATGAACAGGACTG
>JAUXCK010000104.1 GCA_030618925.1 Desulfobacteraceae bacterium | reverse complement strand
TTTTGGAAAGAGACCTACTATTTTCATCATTATGGAACCCAACGTGCTGGGAATAATCATTGATTTTCCCTCGAACAGGGCTTTGTATGCGCCTTTTGCCACTTCCGGCGCGTCCATGGCGATTGATTTGTCAAACAAGGTCGATTTTTCCATGCCGGCTGCCTTTTGAAACCCGGTTCTAACCGGCGGCGGACAAAGCGTCGTGATCCTGACCGAAGACCTGGTGTGTTTCAGCTCAAAATTGAGGGCTTCGGAAAAATTCAGGGAAAACGCCTTGGTTGCGGCATACGTTGTAAACTGCGGCTGTGGATTCAGTCCGGCGGTGGATGAGACATTCAATATCCTGCCCTTGTCCTTTTTCACCATGTCGGAAAGAAACAGCCGGGTGAGATGATAAAGGGTGACCACGTTCAGGTTGATCATGTCCAGTTCTCTTTCGATGGGAATATCCCTGAAATCGCCGAATGTGGCAAAACCGGCATTGTTCACCAGAATATCGATCTCAATACCCGCTTCCTTTACTTCATTGTATACTTCCCGGGCTGAATTCTGGACGGACAAGTCCTTTTGAATGGTCTTGATATCAATATCCGGAAACATGGACAGCAGTGTTTCCTTTCCTTTTTTCAATTCCGCTTCGGGTTTTGAGACCAGCACCAGATTATAGTGATCAGCGGCAAACAATTTTGAAAGCTCAAGCCCAATGCCGGCCGAACCGCCGGTGATCAGTGCGCAAGCATTTCCAGATGGGGTGTTGTCCATGGGTCCCTCCTTGTTGGCTATATGTGGTTTCTATCTGTTACTTGATGATAAGTTCCTCAGGAATTTTTAAAAACCGTATCAGCCGGAGCGCCTGAAACGGCTTCGTCAAGGGGTACTTCAGAATTTTAAGATTCCCCTTTATGACCTCCATAAAAGGATTGACTTTTCCTGAAAGGACATCGGCGAGAAGCAGATAGGGGCTTTTCAGGTAAAGATCTGCACGATTTGAAATACCGTTTTCTATTATAATTTCATTTTTGTTGAAACAGATGGTTGAGGAGACGCCTTTGTCCACTTCTATGGACGTGCAAATATTCAATTTGAGTGCCTGCCTGACTTTGTCATCAAATTCCGCAAGGTTTTGCTCCAGATATTGACCCATCATCATGCCCAGACCATTTACTGACTCTTTATCCGAATACCGGACAGATACCTTGTCACTGCCTGTCATTGTCATTTCTCCAGATTGTTTTTTTTTCACCAGGCATCCTTGTTATGGGTACCCTTTCATGGAAATAAAATGAATAAATGAATGAATTGAAATTTTATTTATTTGCTAAATGAAAACCAACCCATTGTCAAGCAAAAATACGCGTTGACAATGTGTCAAGAAAGAATACGCTTGACAATGCACACCCACTGGCCGTTAAAATGTCTATCTAAATTTTTCAGGTAAATCTGCCAGGTACAATCTGTCAGGACGGGTACGCCTTGTTTCCATATTAAGCGGTTTGTCGGAACGATGCCCAAAAGAATATGTGAAAGGAAAGAATATGAAGACACTGAAAATTGTTTTTGTCATTGCTATAGGTGTTGTCGTTTCAGGCGGAATTGCGTTTCAAATTTTCTTCCGCATGCCGATTCCAAAATATACCGGAACCATAGAGGTGGAAGGACTCCGGGAAAAGGTAGAGGTAAAAACCGACACTCACGGGATCCCCCATATCTATGCACAAAATGAAGCCGATCTTTTCTTCGCACAGGGGTATATTACCGCCCGTGAAAGAATGTTTCAAATGGATGTGTCGAGGCTTGCCGGCAGGGGGGAACTGTCAACGCTTTTTGGCCAGGTCACTGTGGACAAGGACAAATTCCTGAAAACGGTCGGGTTTTACAGGCAGGCCAGGTTGGCCTACAAGGCCCTGCCCGGGGAGACCCGGGACATTATTGAGGCTTACACCAGGGGGGTCAATGCCTATATCAATACGACAAATCACCTTCCCAGGGAATACTTTTTCCTGAAGGCGGCCCCGGAACCCTGGGTACCCGAAGATTCTCTATCTATCGGGCTTTTGCTGTCCTACAGCCTGACAAGGTCCAAGAAGATCGATCTGGTACTCTATCAAATCGGCAAAGCCGCCGGCCTGGACAAACTCGAAAAAATCATTCCTTCAACCCCTGATTTTGCACCCACGCTGACTGCAGTGGAAACCCTGCCGGTGTCCGTGCCGGCATGTTCAACCCTGTCAAGCCTGGTTTTTGATAAAGAATTTTACAACACAGGGTTTCCTGACATCCCGCTGCTGGGGGAACTGCCTGCAAGCAACTGGATGATATTTTCCGGTGAACGCACCACCAGCGGAAAAGCCATTTTTGCCGGCAGCCCTGATCTGGAGCCGACCCTGCCGGCGCTTTTTTATATAATGCACATTAAAGGCGGAGACTTTGATGTGGCCGGAGGCAACCTCCCGGGTTATCCGGGGATAGGGCCGCTGGGGTTCAACGGGTCTATCGCATGGAGTGCCGTGAATGGAAGAGGCGATGAGCTCGACTACTTTATTGAAAAAATTAATCCGGAAAACAGCAACCAGTATTTAACTGAAAACGGTTATGAGGATTTTCACATCATCGAAGAAACACTAAAAATCAAAATTAAGGACGGCTTGAAACAGGAAAAGCTACCCGTTAAAATCTCCAGACACGGCCCGATCATATCCGATGTTTTGCCCCTTGCCCCGAAGAATAGTGCCATGCAGTGGGCTGCCCTTGAATCTGCGAATCTCGATCTTCATGGACTTTTGTTAATGAACAAGGCAAAAGATTTTAAGCAATTTCGTGATGCTTTGCGCCACATAAGATCAATGAACCTGAATTTTGGGTACGCTGATATCAACGGCAATATCGGATGGCAGTTTACGGCTTCCCCGCCCATCAGAAAAAAGGGGGACGGGTCCCTGCCTGTACCCGGATGGACCGGTGAACATGAGTGGGACGGCTATATCCTTTTCAAAGACCTGCCCTATGACTACAATCCCGAACAAGGGTATACCGCCTCTTTTAACAATGCACCCGGCAATGTGTCATATCACCTGACAAATTACTACCTGTTTGAAAGGGCCATACGCTTCAGGGAGATAATGGACGCCCGGGGCAGTGCAAAAATTGATCTTGACGATGTCTTCGACATGCAGCTTGACTCCATATCTGTGGTGGCTGAAAGATGGGTCCCGTATATTGTTCAAGCCTGTGGGAATGTCGAAACGTTTTCTCCATATCTGGCGCTTTTTGAGGGTTGGAATTTTTCCATTGATACTGAAAGTGCCGCTGCAACCCTTTTTAATTTGTTTTATTTAAAATTGATGGGAAATACCCTGAAGGATGATGTGGGAAAAGAATTATGGGAAAAAGAACTTGCCCAATCCTATTTGTATTATGTGCCCGATCTTATTCTCACCAAAATAATAAATGATAAGGAAAATCTCTTTTTTGATGATGCGTCAACAAAGGGGGTAAGGGAAAATAGAGATGATATGATTCATCGCAGCCTGAAAGATGCGATCAAACAGCTGACGGATATGTTGGGGCAAGAGCCTGACGCCTGGCAATGGGGCAAGGTCCACAAAATGCATTTTAAGCACCCACTGGGGAGCAGACTGTCCTTCCTCAACCTGAAACCCATCCCCACCCAGGGATCACACCATACCATCAACTCCGGATTTTGGGATCCAGCGAATCCTTTTCAAATGAATTCAGGGGGTGTCATACGGATGATTGTCGACTTTTCTGACATCGAGAATGCATCGATCATAAGCCCCCCGGGTCAGTCCGGGCATTACCTGAGCCCATTTTATGACGACCTTGTACACACATGGGCTGAAGGGGGGCAGATTCCCATGAATTATCTTTCCGGGGAAAATCTGCCGGATGTATTGATTCTTACGCCATAACAAGTGTCCATCCATAAAGGGCTATTTTCCCTGATGTCGGAGTTGGGCTCAAATATTAACTCTTAAAATACGACAATGTAAGCCAACCATACATCATGACGTCTTGTCTGCTGACCATTTTACAATCATATCGGTGGTGGCTCTTGTCATCCAGCCGGGTGAGAAACGGGCGAGGTAATAGGATGCTTTTGCCATAAATCCGGGAATGACAAAAAATTTCCGTGTGCCGAGTGTCCGAACCACGGCCATGGCAGCCTTTTCAGGTGACAGACGGCCTGCCATCGCTTTGATCAACCGGGCTTCCGGCGGAAGGGTGGGTGCTTCCGCCACAAGAAAGTCCGTGTCCACTTCCGGCGGGCACACCACCGATACGGCGATGTTTTGGCGCTTGAGCTCGCTTCGAAGGCTTTCGGCAAATCCCATCAAGGCAAATTTTGATGTGCTGTATGCCGTATAACCGAATACACCGACCAATCCGGCCATGGACGACATGATAACGATGTGCCCGCCAAGAGTCTTCATGGAAGGCACCAGGGCTGCGATAACATTTCTGACACCATACACATTAATTTTCATAACCGCATCAAAAGAATCATAGGATACATCCTCGAAATAGCCCGCGCAGCCAATGCCGGCGTTTGCGATGAGTATGTCCGGAGCGCCAAACTCATCTACAGCCGCCCGCATGGTTGATTCAACCGCATCATTGTCGGAAACATCCAGCACCATGGACTGAAACCGCTGGTCACTGTTTTGCCTTTTTTTCTGTATCTGAGCCACTGCGGTATCCAGTTTGTCCGGATTTCGGGCAAAAATTAAAACATGCGCACCCAGAGAAGACACCTGCAGGGCGGTCTCGAGGCCCATGCCGCTGGATCCGCCCGTAATATATATTCGCGTATTCCTGAAATTCAGCTTTTGAAAAATCATTTGATTCACCTTTCCTGTGAGTAGACGAGAAAAAGTCAGACAAGTTCGATAAGGTTAAGATTCCGGCACGATATCACTCTTTATGCTTCAATGTCAAGCCTTTGCGATTTCTTGTAAAGAGATAAATTCAATTATTTTTTTGCCATGGGCCTGTTTTTGTTCTATTGCAGGAAAATGACATTAAACACAACAAAATTCAAACCCGTCATTCTGATGTTCCTGCTGCCTTCTATAGCAGGCCTGATCTTCCTGATCATCTACAGCCTGTCTCTTTCAATCCTCATTGAAACCCGTTTTTCCGGAAGACGCTGGCAGATACCGTCCACGGTTTTTTCAGATACGACCTTATTGTATCCGGGCCAGCGTCTGTATCCCGAATTTTTACATGAAAAACTGGCTCGCCTCAATTATCGGGATGTGATCAGTACCCCCACACAAAAAGGGGAGATGAAAAGCACATTCAATGGCTTTGATATTTTTCTTTATAACGCTCAGTTTCAAACAGGGATGCGGGAAGGATTTCCGGTTCGCATCCACCATCAAAACAATATTATCGAATCGATTGTTCGGCTGGATACCGGCGAACCCATCCCCATTCTGGAGCTTGAACCGGAAGAGCTGGCACTCTTTTTCGGGCCCGAGCGTGAAAGACGGCAGCTTGTGTCGATTCAGCATGTGCCGGATCATTTTATCCGGGCTGTTATCGCCATTGAAGACAGCCATTTCTATGAGCACTATGGCATTTCACCCCTTGGCATCTTAAGAGCTATCTATATGAACCTGCGGTACGGCAAAATCAAACAGGGCGGCTCCACGATTACCCAGCAGCTGGCAAAGAATTATTTTCTGACCTCTGAAAAAACAATTTCAAGAAAACTCAAAGAGATTTTGATCGCCGTCATACTGGAAATGAAATATGAAAAAGAGGACATTCTCGAAATTTATTTTAATGAAATCTATTTTGGCCAGAAGGGATCAGAGTCCATCAACGGGGTGGGGGAAGCCTCTTTTTTCTATTTCGGGAAATCTGTTGACGAATTGACCCTCCTGGAATCTGCTGTCATTGCCGGGCTCATCAAGGGGCCCAACATTTATTCGCCTTATGTAGACCCTGAAGCCTGCAAAGCGCGCCGAAACACGGTGCTAAAGGCCATGCAAAAAGAAGAACAGCTTTCCGAAGAAGCGCTTCGCAGCCTGCTTGCCGCACCTGTTCGCACCGCCGGATTCCGGATTGATCCCCGTAAAGCACCCTATTTCATTGATTATCTTTATAAGCAGCTGCACACATTTTATTCAAAGGAAGACCTGTCCAGTTTGGGGCTTTCGATTTATACGACCCTTGACACACAGGTTCAGCAGGCTGCTGAAAAGGCCCTGGAAAAAGGCCTGAGACGGCTCGAAAATGCCAGGCCGGAATTAAACCGGTCCCAGCCTGAAAAAAGACTTCAGGGAGCCATTATTGTTATTCAGCCAAAGACAGGATACATTCTTGCCA
The DNA here is from genome assembly GCA_030618925.1 of Desulfobacteraceae bacterium. Taxonomy (GTDB): domain Bacteria; phylum Desulfobacterota; class Desulfobacteria; order Desulfobacterales; family SURF-7; genus JAUXCK01. Next base: position 1,915 of record JAUXCK010000104.1, on the reverse strand, counting down.
TGGTTGGCGGCAGGGATTATAATCACAGCCAGTTTAACCGGATATCCCAGGCCCGCCGCCAGACGGGAAGTGCCTTCAAGCCGTTTGTTTTTTTGAGCGCCCTCGACCAGTTCACGCCTGCATCCATGTTTTCGAATGCACCAAAGTCTTATCCCACTGACGAGGGGGAGTGGATTCCGCAAAATTTCAAACCAACCCCCGACACCCCGGTTTCCATGCGCACTGCCCTTGCACACTCCCATAACCGGGCCACGGTGGACCTTGCCATGCAAACCGGTCTGGACAGGATTATTCGCATCGCGCGGTCGTTTCATTTTTCAACGCCAATCAGCCCTTATCCATCTCTGGCCCTGGGTGCATTCGAGGCGATCCCCCTGGAACTCGCCCGGGCATATAGTGTCTTTGCAGCGGATGGGGTGCAGCCCTATCCGCTTTCCCTGAAAAATGTGACCGGCCGAAATAATATCATCCTGAACCGCCGTCACATGCAGATTGAACGATTGATTTCACCCGCGAAAGCGTTTATCATCTCGTCCATGCTGCAAAGCGCCATTATTGAGGGCACCGGCCGGTCTCTTGCGCGGCTGGGGGTATCCTTCCCGGCAGCCGGGAAAACCGGCACCACAAATAAATACAGAGATGCGTGGTTTGTCGGATATACACCCGATATTCTGGCCCTGGTCTGGGTCGGATTTGACAATGGAGATTCCATTTATTCTACAGGGTCAAGCGCCGCTCTGCCAATATGGGCTGACCTGATGAAGGCAATTCCGCAGCATATTTCCGAAACCTGGTTTCAGGTACCGCCGGGGATTGTCAAAAGAAAAATATGCCCTGCATCCGGTCTGTTGCCATTGAAGCTGAGTTGCCCCGTCGTTGAGGAGGAATTTTTTCTCGAGAAAAACATTCCGGACACCCGGTGCGACATTCACCGTCTTCGGATATTTAGGAATATCATACAAGGAATTAAAGATGTTGTCCGTTAAAAACGCTGCACGCCTGTCTCTCATCTTTTTGCTGGCAACCCTGCTCTCCGGCTGTAGCGCCAGACACCCCATACCCCTTCCTGATGAGTCCCGCCCCCCCATTCCGGAACAGGTTCACCCCCCGGCCGATGCCCGTGCCCAGGCCGCTTCGGAACTGATCCGGCAGGCCCGGCAATTGCTGGAGGCCTGGCAGCCGGATCATGCCATCAATCTCCTGGAGAGAGCCGTCAACCTGAATCCTTCAAGCGGGCAGAGCTATTATTATCTGGCCCAGGCCTGGCTCATGAAAGGGGATGTCAGGCAGGCCATGGAATTTAATTCCCTCGCAGAAATCTATGTGATTGACGACTCTTTTTGGGAATCGCAGGTGGCTGAACAGAAAACGCAAATTGACCATCTTGCGGCAAATCCCTATGAATAATGATGGGTCAATGAGACATGAATTTTCCGGGTGTCATTAAAACCATTGGTCAGCGCCAAATCCCGATTTAATCATAACTCAAGTTTCGCACCCCTTGGTGAACACAATTAGTTGTGTGGCAAGGATGGCGCTTCATTTTTATTTGCGTCCGCCTTTACCTGTTGACAGAGATATGATAATAGTTATTTTAATGGGATAGGTATTTTTTTGAGTGAAAATCTCGATCACCGTAAAAAAGTGATGACAATATTTTTTTTTGCGGTTTGGCAGTAAAAAAATAATGATTCCGGCTTTTCCGGACAGGGAGGTTATCATGAGTGTTGCTGCAGCAAAAACCATCCAATATCAAATGAAAGAGCCCAAAGGGCTTTCGCCGAGAATTACCTGGCTCAGAGATTATTATTTTAAGGGTACAGACAGGGCCTGGAACAACGAGTTTACGGCTTGTTCAATAAAATAAGGGTATTCATTTCAGTGTCAACGACCAGACGAAAAACAACAGATTTAC
>JAUXCK010000322.1 GCA_030618925.1 Desulfobacteraceae bacterium | reverse complement strand
GGATCCGGATCTTTTCCATGAATTAGAACTTGCTGTTGAAAAAACAAAAAGGGTCCTGGGGCAGCGAAAAAAGGCTCCGGTAGTGGTTACCCATGCGGGTAGAAAAGTAAAAATCGAATTAGAGAGAAATAAATTCGAACATATCTCAAATACTCTTTTGTCCAAGACCGTTGCCTTTACATATGAGATGCTGGATGAGGCCAAAAAGAAAGGGTATAAAGATTTTGATGAAGTCATCCTTGTGGGGGGGGCCACCCGCATGCCCCAGGTCGCATACCGCATTGAACAGGAATTTTCTAAAAAGCCCAGAATATTTGATCCTGATGGTGCGGTGGCCAAAGGGGCGGCAATCTTTGGCTGGAAACTTGCGCTCAATGACATGCTCATGAAGCGGATCACTGCAAAAACAGGAAAGATTCTTAAAACACATCAGGATGAAAAACCGAACCTGAATGATGTCATCGATACGGTTCCAGAGGCATTTGTGGATAATGCAACAAAGGAAATGTCGGAAGAGACGGGATTTACCCTTCCTGCAGTGAAACGGTCCATGATAGAGATTAAAAATGTGACCAGCAAGAGTTTTGGGATTGTCGTCAATAATGAAAAGCAGGATGAGGTCATATTTAATTTAATCCTTAAAAATACACAGGTCCCGGTTGATGTCACCCGATCATTTCCAACCGGTGTCGATAATCAGGATACGGTCCTGATTCGGATAATGGAGAACGCTATCAGTGAACGCAATGTGCTTATTGAAGATGGAAATGAAATCGGCACTGCAGTTCTTAAACTTCCCTCAGGATTAAAGATCCATTCACCTGTTGATATTAATTTTAAGTTGACAGACGAGGGCAGGCTGCTGATAACGGCCAAAGAGGCAACCGAGTCGCGCCAGGTAGATGTAACCATCGAGACCAGTAACGTGATCCACGGTGAAGAATTCAAGAAAGCAAAGGAAAGATCCGCAAAAATAGTTATTCAATAAACCTTACCCAACCCAGGGGCCGGTCATCTCCGGCGACCCTTGATATTTTTCTTTTTACCTTTATAAGGAGTATGGTGAAATCCAATGACAAGCGCAGAAAAAGAAACTATTGAAAAGCGAAAATATCCCAGGCTAAAATTTGACTCTGAAAAAATGCCGGTTTTAAAGCTGGGAGACAAAGAATATGAGATTGAAAATATTTCCCAGGGCGGGATTCGGCTGCTAAAAGGCAGGGAAGTATTATTCGAGGATATTGTCGACGGTGAAGTCGTATTCCCGGACGGGGAATCCGTCAAAATCGAAGGGACTATTGCATGGGAACATGAAGATGTGGTGGGCCTTTCTTTTAGAGATATTCTGTCAGAGGATATGCTGGACGAAAAAGAACGGGTCGCGTTTTTACAAACTAAAATCAGTATTCCAAAACTTGCTTCGTTTGAGGCGCCCGACCCCCCCTCGGGGTATACGAAAAAGGATTTGATGGCTCTGGGCTTCTCATCAGATTCGATTGATGAGTGGCTAGAAAAGGGGTACATTGAACCGAGCGTTCAAAGGGCAGAGGGCCCTGAAGACGAGAACTTCTTCAGCCGGTTTGATCTTTATGCAGTCAAGCTCTTTAAATACCTGGTGGACTGCAGTATTTCAGAAGAAAAGGCCTCTTTGATGATAAAGATACTGGTGCTGGCTGAGAAAAAGCCCGGTCGCTATCTGTATGAGAATGCTTACCTGGCGTTTCCCAATAAAGTCGACTTCGATACCATACCGGAAGGCATGCGAAACAACATGAAGACCTGGCTTGTGGACAAAAATAAGCTTACCGAAGGCGAGCGAAAAAACGCCAAGGAGTCACTGAAAAATTTTATTCCTGCTGTTCTCCGTGAAAATAATAAAATCCTGTCTATTTCCTCTTCGGTGTTCAATAACTGCACTGATATTCTTGTGGTGAACTTCAAAAAAATTCGTCTCCAGGTGGATAGAACCCTGAAGTAGTATGATGAAAGTACACTCTTTTCAGGCCCCTGGATTAAACTGATCAGGGGCGTTCCCCTGCCTGTTCCTTCCTTCGACATTCTATTGCCCGGTGTTCATCTATTTGACTTTTTCTTCTTGGCGATTTTGGCCCATGCATCTCTCAATGTGACCGTCCGGTTAAACACCAGGGCATCGGGATCGGAATCAACACTGTCCGCACAGAAATACCCCAGCCGTTCAAACTGGAAGCTGACGTCAGGTGGTGCCTTCCCCAGAACCGGTTCTACAAAGCACCCGGAAAGGACAGTCATTGAATCCGGATTTATGAATTCCGTAAACCCATGGGTATCCTGCCCTGAATCAGGGTTGGCCTTGTTAAAAAGGCGATCATACAGACGGACTTCTGCCTTTACTGCGTGGGGTGCCGATACCCAGTGGAGTGTTGCCTTGACCTTTCGCCCATCCGGCGCAGACCCACCTCGGGTTTCAGGGTCATAAGTGCAGTGCACTTCCACGATGTCACCTGTCTTTTCATCCTTCACCACATCATCGCATTTGATATAATACGCATACCGCAGCCGGACCTCCCGTCCAGGGGCAAGGCGAAAGAACTTTTTAGGCGGATCTTCAAGAAAATCATCCTGCTCAATGTAAAGCACCCTTGAAAAGGGAATTTTTCGCGACCCCTCGCCAGGATCTCCCGGATGAAAAGGGGCATCCAGTTCCTCCGCCTGATCTTTTGGATAGTTTTTGATGATGACGCGTAAGGGGCGGAGCACACCCATATACCGCCGTGCCCTCACATTCAGGTCTTCCCTGACAGTGTGTTCAAGAAGTGCCACATCAACAATGCTGTCTCTCTTTGCCACGCCGATACGGTCAGAGAACGAACGAATGGCCTCAGGCGTATAGCCGCGTCGTCGCATTCCGGAAAGGGTCGGCATCCTCGGATCATCCCAGCCGCTCACATATCCGTTATCCACTAGAGTTTTAAGCTTTCGTTTGCTCATAATGGTGTAGGATAAATGGAGGCGGGCAAACTCGATTTGCTGCGGATGGCATTCAACCTCCAGTTGGTCAAGTATCCAGTCATACAACGGGCGATGATCTTCAAATTCTAAAGAACAGAGCGAGTGGGTAATATTTTCAATCGAATCTGAAAGGCAGTGCGCAAAGTCGTACATGGGATAAATACACCACTTGCCGCCTGTCCGATGATGGGAAACCTTTCGAATCCGATAAATCGCAGGATCCCGCATATTCATATTCGGAGAGGCCATATCGATTTTGGCGCGAAGGATATGTGCACCCTCCTCGAATTCTCCCTCCTTCATACGATGAAAAAGATCCAGGTTTTCTTCCCGGGACCGGTTTCTGTACGGGCTGTCTTTGCCGGGCTCCTGCAGCGTGCCGCGATACTCTCTGATGTCATTTGCGCTGAGGCTGCAAACATACGCTTTCCCCGATTTGATCAGCTGGACAGCATACGTGTACAGCTGATCAAAGTAATCAGATGCATGGCGCAGCCGGTCGCCCCAGTCAAATCCCAGCCACCGGATATCAAACTTGATGGCCTCCATGTACTCGACATCTTCTTTAATGGGATTTGTATCGTCAAACCGCAGAAAGCAAGTGCCGTTTTTGTTCTCAGCCGCGATGCCGAAGTTAAGGCAGATGGCTTTGGCATGGCCGATATGCAGGTAGCCGTTTGGCTCCGGAGGAAAACGGGTTGCAACCCGGCCTTTATGTTTATTGTTTTTTACGTCCTGGGCGACGATGCTGCGGATGAAATCGGTTGCGGGGGGTGTCCCGGTCTGGTTCATATTGATTGGTCTCCTTTTCCTGCTGTTTTCCGACGATGTAAACCCGTTGGTGTCCATTTATGGATGGGCACCCGTTAATACCGTCATATACTGTCTACCGCGTTAACACATCCTGATGAAAATTCAATGTGGCAAAATGGTCTTCCAGGGTCTCTTCTCTTCGGATCAACTCGATGGATCCATCGCTCCGGAGAAGCAGTTCCTTGGGCCGCAGCTTTCCATTGTAATTGAATCCCATGGAATGCCCGTGAGCCCCGGTGTCATGGATGATTAAAAGTCGGATCGTAGCCATGTCGTT
>JAUXCK010000143.1 GCA_030618925.1 Desulfobacteraceae bacterium | reverse complement strand
CTGTTGGTTATCATCACCGGGAAAATGTTCAACGGCATGGATTCGCAAAATGCAGTATTTCCATCTTCAGACATTCCGATGCTGGAAGGATGGACATTGATCTGGCGGGCCACTTCCTTTTTAAGGGCCTGATTCTCCTGCCCTGCCGTATCAGAGATATCAATGCCCGCAGATTCAGTTATATCAGATCTTGTATCCGGTTCCAGGGGTGGATCACCTTCTACAATACGCACAGTCATATCTTTTACATGGTAGATTCGTCTGCCATCCACCCATAACCAGCCTTCAGCAACTGCAAATGGGCCTTTTTCATCCCTTCCCACCTCGATAATATCAAGTTCTGAACTGATCAGTTTATTTATGGGGACGACCTGACCGCGGTATCGCCATGTGATGGGTTTATCAATGGCAATGGATTCAAATCTCGGGTTTTGGATGCCATCATCCATGTTTTCATGAATCATATAAAACTGCAGAAGCTGAATGAGTGCTTCAATCCCCAGTGAACCGGGCTGAACCGGGTCTTGAAAGAAGTGAGATTTGAAAAACCATTCATGGATATTAACGTCTTTTTCAGCACGGAGCTTTCCAAGATTTTTTTCACCCCCTTCGGGCCAGTAGCCGGTGATGCGATCCAGCATAAGAAGCATGGGTTTGGCGAGGCGAAGGGTTTTGCCACAATAACGCGCCGGCCGTTTTGTGAGATCAATCGTAAAATCAGAAGGCTTGTTGAATTCTTCAGTCACTTTTTTCTTCACGTCATCGCTCATGGGCAGGCCAAACTGTTCCTCAAACGCCTTTTTCAAGAAAAAACCAAATCCGGTCTTCATTGAATAGACCAGGGTGTCTCCCACAAAGCATTCTACATCAAAGTTGAACAATGCCATGCCCTTAATTTTGGAGATACTTGTCAGCTTTGATCGGGTAAGAATCGTACCCGTATCCGGGATGATCTCCACATGCTGAGTGCCGGTGCCATCCAGGTTTCTGAAAAGCAGAGGTTCTTCCGAGATGGCCACGCCGCCTTCAAATACAGACAGCCATCCGCAAGGTTGCAGGGCAACCTCCATTAAAACACAAAAGGGCATGGTGCGATTTCCATTTTCATCAAAATACCATACATCTGCCGGAATATCATATTCCACCTCAGCCACTTCACCCTTTCTTTGCATTGCACCCATGGTCGCATCGATACGGGTGACGCGTGTCATAAAGTGGTATGGCGGGCTTGGCAGCCGTGCAATATGATGCCCTTTATCAAAATGTTTTCCAAGATCACCAAACGCATCCGACGGTTTTCCCCAGGCGCAGGACAATAAGGATTTATACCCAAACTGAAAATTATTACTGACAGCCACCGGCTTTGTCTCTTCATAATTTTCAAGGAGGTGGGGCCAGCACTCAAGGGGCCAGTCCGGGACCAGGCGTACACCCAGGCGGCGGATATATAGGCTTATCCGTCCGTCACAGGTGGCGGCAAGATCAGCAAACACTGTCGGGTAAAGGCCGTCCACCACAATGATTTCCTCGATATATGCCTCGTATGTCAGTTCCTTATTCTCAGGTGTGATCTGGCTGCGGCACTTGGCCTCAAAGACTTCATCAGGGACCGGATCAAATCGCCACCCATCTCTACTGATGGTAAACCCCATTGCCGCCAGGTAAAAAGCCAGGAGCTGCATGCAGGCTTCAGCCATAAGATTTCCCGGCATGCAGGGGTCATTTTTGAAATGACCGGGCAGATACCAGGCATCCGGTGCAAGCTTGTTTTCCGCCCGGATATATCCCCGCTTCCATGGCCCGCCACTGGGGTCAAATTCACCAATTTTATCTATGAGAAGCATCATACCCGGAGGGATTTTAGGTGTTTTGGAATGGGAGGCCATATTTTCAAAACCCGGTCCAAAACACTCATATCCCTTTCCATGGGCAAAGGCCTCAACTTGTTTCCTGGAAAATTTGTTACGGGTGCAAACCACTGCCGGAGGATCGACCCGGGCCTCATTGTCCGGTTTATATTCAGCGGTTTCAGGATTCCAGATCACACCCGGGGCTTCGTCTGCTTCTTTCTGGGTGATAAAGGCAGCCTGGCCATTTCGAACGGAAAGACGGAGTTCTCCATTGACCCTGCAGTCATAGTGGAAAAAAAACATGCGTTGATCGCCCAGTCTCGCATGGCCGTCGACATGGATCTGATAACACAGGGTGTCACCGGTTTTTGGCGGGGTTCCATAGTACATAAGATCACAGCCCAGCAGCCGGTAGACCCGTTTGCCCTTGTTTAGAAAATCTATCCCCAGGTAGGAGATGAGGGTCAGGTCGCATTGCCCTGACTCGATGGTAATGCCGCCGGGCATATAGATGTCATGGAGGTACCAGGCGTTTTTGGCAACATCTGTTTCTGTCCACAGGATGCCTTTTCCCATGGAACCCGGTTCTGCGTCTATTCCTATGATTCTGTCCGCAAGCAACAGGGGCTCTTCCGGCAGCCGCACCTGGAGTTTGTGGTCATCCTGCTGTTCGAAGAGCGGGCCGAATACTTTTGAAATTTTTCCTGAGGCAAGTATTTTCAGCTGCTCCCGCTCAAAGGTGGGGCCTTTTGGCTCGATCAGAACGGGATTTTTGAACTGCGCCCTCAATGCTTCCATGGCCGTTGGTTTTTTCCCCTGGGGGGCATCACTTTTTTCTGGTTTTAACGGGGGTTCGGAAAGGCCCGCAGGTGTTGTCTCATCTATGGCCTTTTGTTCAATTTTTGCTGTTTCAGAGGGTTCTCTTGTCAGCTCGGCCGGTTTGATCCGGGCCGGTATATGGGCTTCGGCAGGAGGCCCGGACAATGGTTTCGTCACAGCAGGTGTTTCAAGATTTTCCATCTGAAAAGGGGCGGTTGCACCCTGAGCCGCTTCCATGCCTTCCGGAAAGGGGGAAGTCAATTCTTCCGGATAGGGTTCAAGCTGATCTCCGGATTGAGTAAGACCGGCCCGGGTAAGAATGGACAATGCATTCTCCCGCTGTTCAAGAAATTGCTTGTGTGTCTCGGCACTCTGTTCCAAAAATGCCTGGTGCGCTGTTGAGATGTCTTTACTTTGTTGGGTGATAACGTGTAAAATTTCAGTGTCAGGCGCATCTGCCGGGCAAGCGACTGTGCCATGCCCGTCCCCCGGAGCCGGTACAACAGAAGCAGGCGGGACGGGTTCTTTGTTTACAGAAGTATTGATTATTTCAGCGCCGACCCCGGCATCCGGCGGGTGGGTACCGATTTCGGTTTTTCCCATAACAGAAGGCAGGGAAGGTGGAGGGGTCATGATTTGGGTGCCGGCGTCAGAGACGGATTCATGTGCCGGAGGAGACGCCTTTACTGCTTTCTCTTCCTGCCCTGAAGGCAGGGGAGGAAATTTAACAAGGGGCGGATGAATCTTGTATATTTTCGTTGTGTGTTTAAGCCCTTCGTTTTTTTTATTTATGTCTTTATCTTTTTTTGTCATCTCTATCTTCCTGTTTTCAGTATCCGTTTTATAAGGGAGTTCAGGAACCTGCTCCAGGCAAAGCGGATCAGGAGGTGCTTTGGTGTCCTCCACCATACGGATGACCGCCGATGTGCCGCCCATTGCGTTAATGGAGATGTCAATGGATCTGGCGCCCCGGGAGGTCTGCCACGGAGAGGCGTTTTTATCGGCCGGTATGGCTTTTTGTCGACAGGCCAGGCCGGCAGCAGCAATGTAGACCAATCCTGAAGCGGCATGGGCATGTCCAAAAAGAGGTTCAAGCCTTATCCTGCCGTCTCCTGACCCCATTTTCAGATCAGCGGCCCGATCAGTTTCATCTGAGAACACAGCATAGATTGTATTTCCGTCACGGCGTGCATCATCAACCCGTTTCAGGATCAGGACGATGGCCGCATCCCCCGGGATCTGTTTTTCTTTTTCAAGCACTTCCTTTGCAGCAGTTTCGTGGACCTGCTCACAGCTGATGTCAACCGCGCATACAACGGCTGCATCCATCTCTCCTGCGCTAAGGGAACGGATGGCCAGATTGAGCCCTCTGATACCGGACAGCTCTTCTGATGATATGGAAAATCCGGGACCGGCGATATCAAACTGGCTTGAAATACGATTTGCAACGATGTTGGGCATTGCCCCGAGCACAGCGGGTGCTTTCCCATAAGGGTTGATTTGGGTTTTGGTGTTTGAAATCCAATCCTCAAAAAGGGTCAGGTCTGTCGTCCCCGTCCAGTCCTGAACGAGCTGCTTTAGTCTCCAGCCCAGGGCACCGCGCGACACCTCTGCGTCGCATCCCATTCCAGCAAAAAGACAGGTGCGCTCCCTGGGGAGTTTCCCCACCTCTGACATCGCCTCCATGGCGGCTTTGAGTATCAGCAATTGCTGAGGGAGTGTCTGTTCAAGATCTGCAGGCGGGAAATTAAGGCCCAGAAGGGGCAGTTGGATGGATTCGGTAAATCCCCCGAACCTGCCGTCATCCATTTTCCGCAGCCGGGAGCTCCCTGAAAAAAGTGCATGTGCAAAAGCCTCTTTTCCAATTGTGTCAGCTACGATGGTTCCCATCCCGACAATGGCAATCTCATCTTTTGGGGGAGAAACAGATTTCTTGGGAGATTTGGTCGAAGATTTTGTCCATTCCTCCACGATCAGGTGGGCATTATTTCCGCCAAAACCAAAATTGCTGATGGCAGCCCTTCGGGGAGATACTGATTCCCAGGGTTCATTTTCAAAGAGCAGTCGGAAAGGAGAGTTTTTTATGCTCTCAAGCGGTTCTTCTACATGAAGGGTTTTTGGCCGGATGCCGGCTTTGAATGCGCCCAAAACTTTTATTAGGCCGGCTATGCCGGATACCGTGATTGGATGACCAATGTTTGATTTGATCGTGCCGATGGGAACACCTTTCAGGCCTTCAAAGATGTTGGTCGTACTTTTGACTTCTATTTCATCACCCACCATGGTCCCGGTTGCATGGCACTCTATCAAAGATATATCCGAAGGCGTTAGCCCGGACATTTTGTAAGCCGTGCGCATCGCCCGCTCCTGTCCCTCGGTGGATGGCACCAGGAGACCATGGCCTCTGCCGTCGTTGGAAAGTCCCACGGCCCGGATCACACCATGAATGGTATCCCCTGCGGAAATCGCGTCATCCAGTCGTTTCAGGGCCACAAAACCTGCTCCTTCAGCCGGCATCAAACCGTCCGCATCCTTGTGAAAAGGACGGCTTCGGCCTGTGTGGCTCATGGCCTGCAGGACACAGAATCCAATGTGGATGATGAGGTCGTCGGCCCGGTTTACGCCGCCGGCCAGCATCACATCCGCTTTCCGGTCATGCAGCTGGTCGCAGGCCAGTTTAATGGCATACAGGGAAGAGGCACAGGCGGCGTCAAGGGCAAAACTGTCGGCATCCAATTCCAGAGCGCTTGCACCAATGTGAGCGGGAAGACCTGACATGAAACGGTTTAAAGGATGCGGTCGTTCGATACCCGCCAGTTCTACTGCCTTTCCCTGCAGAAAGTTTTCCCCCTGGGCCGAAAGCCACACTGCTTCTGAAAATTTTGTCACACCGTGAGAAGGGTAGGAGAGATTGCCAAATATTATTCCGGTTTTCAAACCGGTATTTCCCAAACAGCCTGCATCCGTCAAGGCTTCTCGGGCCGTATGAAGGACCCACAAAACAAGGGGGTCATACTGCAGAATTTCATCTGGGGAGATGGCAAACCCCTCAGGGCTGAAAACAGATTCAAACCCCCGGACATAACCGCCTCTGTCCGACCATGTTTGATCTTTTGCATTTTTCGGTGAGTGTGTTAAAACCAGGTGCGGGTCGGTTCGCCAGTATCCTTTGGGAACGGTTGATAAGACGTCTTTGCCTTCGAGAACCAGATCAACCAGTTGCTGTGGGGTTAATGCGCCCGGAAGGACACATGATTGCCCGATGATAGCAATAGGTTCAAAATTCATTAATGAACGCTCCTCTTTAGAAATTAATCATCATTTTTGTCAAGAAGAAATTTAAAAAGTAAATTGCCTGTTGGCATCGATTGTTTGAAAAAAAAACTTGAAACCCGATAATGGCAGATATGCTTTTAGAAGATATCTATGATACCCTTTCAGGCTTCAAGTTTCAAGTTAGTTTTTTTTTCGGTTAGTTAAGAAAATGACTCAAATTGATGATTAACCTCCTTATTTTTTTGAATCTGCATCGGACAACATATGCATTTCCACACCACACATTCCGGCAAACCGGTTTCCCTGTTCATCAAAAAAAGAGATGTCCGAAATAGTGCGGTTACCGTCAACTGCCTGCCCTATGAGCTGGCAATGGACAGGACCTTTGGCAAGGCCATCCCGGTAATTAAAATAGGATTCGATTTTAGTCGGCAGGGATTGTTTCCCCAAAAGGCGAATCCCCCACAAAATGGCTAGCTGCAACCCGCCGTCAATAGCCGCCACATCCGTTTTCCACAGACCACCGGGCCAGTTCATTTCCTCAGTTCCCAAAAGGATTGCAGAGGCGGCATTATCAGAGATGCCTTCAAGAGAATGAATGACCTGAAAGTCAGGACCGTGGAAAAGCTTACTCTCATATATTTCAGAAATTTCCCAGGGCCAGGGGGTAAGCTTATGATCGAAATTCCAGGTGGATGGCGCTGTCATGTTCTGGTCTTTTTCGATCATTTCAACAGTTGCCCTGTAATAAGGGACGCCATTTGTGCCCGGGATTTGAAAGTCAATTGTTGACCCGTTTCCGTTGGATGTTTGTTTGCAGAAGAATTTAAAAAGATCACCGGTAGTGGCAAAATCATTCAGTTGAATCCCCTTTAGAACCTGAAGGTTTTTACACATGGCAAAATCCAGATCCGGACGACAGGATTGGGCCGCTCTTGAAAACCACTCCAGAACCATGGCCACAGGCACCACAGGCACGTCTTTGATTCGGTGGCTGTCAATAAACGGATAATCTGAATCATTCACAATCAGGCTGAGGTTGCAGGTCTGATGTTCAG
>JAUXCK010000172.1 GCA_030618925.1 Desulfobacteraceae bacterium | reverse complement strand
TGACGAAACCAGTTTGAAAATCCGGAACGCAAAAAACATGATGCTCAGACAGATCGAGAATTATAAAGATGATCCCAGGGCTGTTTTTGTTTATACTTTTACCAGCGAAAATATTGACCAGGCCCGTGAGACAACGAAAGTCCTTGCCCTGAATGGATGCAAGGTAACATTTAATGTATTTTCGGCGCCGGTCGGATATGACGGGCACCTCCGTCATACTGAGGCAACGCTGGAACAAACCCGGATAGTCATGACCGAACTTATGTTAACATATCCTGAATGTGTTCTTTTTTCCCATTATAATGTTGTGGCCCACACCCATAAGCTCAGCCTGCATGATCTTTATTCGTGTTCATACCCCCGCATGAATCCGTCTACAGACATTGGCCTTGGTCGCACTTTCAAACAATACAGAACCGATCTGGCCTGGAATAGGGACGTTGCCTGCTGTGTCCCGGATACGGACTGTTCTGACTGCAGGCATTATGCTGCGGGTAGCGCTGTTGTAACGGCCCGGCTGTTTCGCCATGCAAACGAACCGGACACCTTTAAATCGTGGCTCGACTATGTTGATACATACCTCTCCGTATGGGTTATGGGCTATGAAAAAGGGCAAAACCTCTGTGACGACCCGGTTCCGCCGCCGGGGATGGAAACAATTTAAGGAGTCGGCACATGAAAACCGTCAGTTCATTGCTGGATGAAGAATGGCATGAACGGTACAGAAATATATCAAGGCTCAACATCCGCAGTTCGATCTATGATGTAACGGATCGGTGTAACCTGCGATGTAAAGGTTGTTTCTTCTTTTCATCAAATGAACACAAAGTGGCCCATGAAGAAACGGATATTAAAAAATGGGGAACTTTTATTGACAAGGAGATGGGGAGGGGAGTCAACCTTGCAATACTGATAGGGGGTGAACCGACGCTCTGCATGGACAGACTGGAGGCCTTTTACAAAAGGCTTCCCACGTTTTGTGCAACCAATGGAATTATCAAAGTACCCCGAGATCGATTCCCGGATTTGATGGTCGGCATTTCATTGTGGGGTGACGAAGAAGATGAAAAAACACTTAGGGGAAGAGATACATTTTCACTGTCCAGCAAAAACTATGAAGGTGATCCTTACGCCTATTATCTTTATACTATTACACCCAAGCAGATCGGTAAGACCGAACGCATAATAAAAAAAATTCAAGATGTGGGTTTAAAGGTTCATATGCAGCTTCTCTCAAATGATGAAGGTGTGGACGGTTTCTTCTGGGAACCGGAAGAACTTGATGCGATCCGCGTGGAAATGGACGATCTGTTGGACAAATTCCCGGATACGGTTATTTCTTCAAAACATTATCATGAAATAATTACTACGGGAAAAATGTTGGGCCGTTCCTTTGGGTGGGCCGAGTGCCCCTCTGTGACGGAACCCCTGGACAAAAGAAAACCCCGACCCAAGCGGTTGATCAATTTTATCCGCTGGGCTTCGGACCTGCAGACCATGCATCGATGCTGCACATCTGAAACCCGTGACTGTACCACATGTAAAGACGGCGCAGCCCATATGAGCTGGGTGATGGTCAACAAACGGGCGCATATCCGCACCACCCGTGACCTGCAGAACTGGATAGAGGTCTACGAAATGTTTGCAAAGCTGTATAAGTTTATTCCGTGGTAAATTCTGAATGGAACCAAGAAAAGCTGTAATTGTCGGATACGATGCCGTATCTCCGTTGGGAATAACCCTGGATACCCAATGGGACCGTGCCCTCAGAGGTGAGAGCGGAATAGGCCTTCTCACCCGTTTTCCTGTCAAAGAAGATTTTCCTGTTCGCATTGCAGGGCAGGTGGAAAATATTGACGGTCTGTCCTATCCTTTCCTGAAACCGCGCGAAAGGGCAACCTGGAGTTCTCCGGTATTCAGAAATGCCATGCTGACGGTTCAGCGGGCACTGGAAAACAACGGCATAGAAATAACTCCGGATATTGCGCCGCGGGTGGCACTAACATACAGTTCAGCCGTTGGAGGACTGGATGCGATCCTTAATGCCGACCGGGGCATCATTGCCGACAATAAACTTCCCCACCCTTATACAAATCCCAATTCATGTATAAACATGGTCGGGGGAAAGATATCAATGATGACCGGAGCTACCGGACCGATCACGGCTACTATCACGGCCTGTGCAACCGGGCTTACATCCATGATTGTCGGTTCAATGCTTCTGGAACAGGGGCGGGCCGACATGGTCATTTGCGGGGCAGCCGATTTTGCCCTGGTTGAGCCTGTTGTCGCGGGTTTTGCAACCATGAACGGCACATACTACCCCAAGGAAGGGCAGGAGGAAGCCCCCCCTGAAAAGGCCAGTTGCCCGTTTTCCATACACAGAAGAGGCTTTGTCCTGTCTGAAGGGGCCGGTGCCATTATTCTCGCTTCAAAGGAATTTGCAGAAGCAAACGGCTTGAATTACAATATTGAGATAGCCGGGGCGAGCATGACGTCGGATGCCTATCACTTTGTGGCTCCCAATTTCGAAACAGTGAAACGGTGCATTGCAGAAAGTATTGCCTACGCCGGCATTACACCCCTGGAAATCGATGCGGTCAATGCACACGCTGCATCCACAAAGATCGGCGACAAGGCTGAATTTGATGCACTTAACGCTGTTTTTCATGGTCAAATACCCCCTGTTACCGCAAACAAATCCCTGATAGGCCATGCCATGGGAGCCTCAAGTGCTATTGAATCGATATTTGCTTTTAAGGGAATGCTGGACAATGTGCTTCCTCCGACGATTAATTACCGCCCAGACCCCGAGATTGAGCTTGATTGTGTTGCAGAAGGAAAGCGTAAGGTCCAGCAGGAATATGTACTAAAAAATGCCTTTGGTTTTGGCGGCTGCAATTCATGTGTCGTATTTCACAAGGCAAGATAGGAATGAAACGGGTATATGAAACCACCGAAAAACAGACGCGTTTTTATCGTTGATTACGGCGTAGCAACCCCCCTTGGCAACACCTTTGAAAAAACATGGGAACAGGCAGTTCGTGGGAAGGCCGGCTTTCGAAAAATAACGAGGTGTGAGGTCAAATCCCGTAGCAATGTTGTAGGGGAAATTCCTGAATGGGTCCCTGAGCAGTATGACTTTGTTAACAAAAAAGAGGCACATGTATGGAATGCCGATTATGTTATATTGACAATGGCACTTTGCAAGGAAGCACTGGAACGCTCAGGCCTTGTGATTGACAATGATACCGGCCCCAGAACAGCCTGCCTTGTGGGTTCCGCTCTCAACGGGACGGATTCCTTTCGCATTGCAATGGACAATTATGTAAACAAAGGTCCTTCTAAAGTCAGCCCCTACCTCCTTCCAAACCTTTGTTCCAATCTTCCCGCTGGAAAAGCCGGAATGTTGCTGGGATTTACCGGCCCCATATTTTCTCCGCAGGGCGCCTGTGCCTCGGGAAATTACGCAATTGCCATTGCATCCAGAATGATACGGGACGGTGATTGTGATTTTGCCCTTGTGGGCGGAGTTGAAACATGTCTGTTACCGGAACTCGTCCAGGGATTTTCCAACATGATGGCCACGATAAAAGTCGGCCCAAAGGATCGCGCTCATAATGACCCCACACAGGCGTCCCGGCCCTTTAGCATCGATAGAAAGGGGCTGGTTCTTTCCGAAGGGGGAGGCATTTTGGTCCTCGGTGCAGAAGAGATGCTTTCGAATTATGGTCTGACACCTAAGGCAGAGGTAATGGGAATTGGATGGACATCAGATGCCTATCATTTTACCCTGCCCAATGCGCCTACTATTATTAGGGCAATACATGAAGCCATTGACGATGCAGGTCTTGAGCCTGCTGATATTGATTATGTAAATGCCCACGGCACATCTACAGTTAAAGGCGATTTGGCTGAAATTGAGTGCCTGAGAACAATTTTCGGCAGGAAGCTAGAAAAAATTCCAATATCATCAAACAAGTCTCAGATCGGCCATACCCTGGGGGCATCTGCTGCAATCGAGGCGGCATTAAGTATTGAAGCCATGCAAAAAGGGATAATCCTCCCCACGGTAAATCATATCCCGGATCCTGAATTTTCAGATATCGATGTGGTCCCTAATGAAACCCGCAAACAGGACTGCGAGATTTTTCTTTCAAACTCTTTTGGGTTTGGAGGGACCAACTGCTGTATTGTGTTTAGAGGTGTATAACGTGAGACCGAAACCTTTTGTACCTGAGATACTCAAAGACAACGAACAATATGTGAGGAACAAAACAGACGGCCGGGTCTGGCATTGGTGCCAGTACCGAACACCCTATGTCGATACCGACCGTTCCAAAGTAGTGTATCATGCCAATTATTTGCATTATTATGACTTTGGCAGGACTTCATTGATGCGCGATGTGGCTTATCCGTATCTCGAAATAGAGAAAAACGGTTATCTTTATCCCATCATTGAAATCGGCGTCAAGTACTTCAGCGCTCTAAGGTATGATGATCTCATGTGGATATATACACGTCCCGGATTGCTTGAACGGGTCCGGCTCCGGTTCGACTATATAATCCTCAATGAAAAATGTGACAAAATCATATGCAAGGGTTTTACCAGGCATTGTGCGATTAATACTTCCGGAATCCCTGTAGGTGTGGATGAAAAAACGGCTCATTTATGGAAGGTCTTCCCAAAATAGCGGAGAAGGTCCGGGTGTCTGTAGATATTACGATCCACCCGCATCTGATGGACCATCATGTTGAAGGCCGGGCAATACTTCCGGCAGTGGAAGCCATGCAGACACTTGCCGTGTCAATTAAAACGTTTAAGCCGGATGTGGATGTTACCTGTCTGACGGACGCCAGGTTCGATAAGTTCCTCCATATTCCGCCCGACAGAAAACACATCACCGCTTTCAACGATATTTCTATTTATGAAAACGGCAATATTTCGGCAAGGCTGCTGACAAAAACAACGTCTCAAAAGACCTCTATTACTCGAGTCAAGGAACATGCGAACGTCTGTTTTTCCGAAAATATTAAGGAAAAACCGCGGTTGCCCCTTGATCTGGAATCAGTCCTGGACGGTATCACATTTGATATTCCTTCTGAGAGGATCTACAGTGATCTGGTCCCGTTTGGCCCTGCGTATCACAATTTACAGGACATCCTCCACATATCTGAAGCTGGGGCGATTGCAAACATCCGAACACCCATTACCACTGACGACCATGACATGTCAGAGTTGCTGGGTTCTCCCTTCACCCTTGATGCTGCTTTTCATGCAGCATGTGTCTGGGGTCAACGATTTGCAAGGTTTACGGCATTTCCTGTCGCATTCAAAAAACGTATGATATTCAATAGAACCCGTCCCGGCGGGACTTATATCGGCCGAGTGATCCCTGTAAGAACGGAATCGGATCTGCTCGTCTTTGACGTATGGATTTACAATCCTGACGGAGTCCTGTTTGAAGCTGTCTCCGGTATTCACATGAGAGACGTCAGCGCCGGCAGGATGATACCACCACAATGGGTTATTGCTGATAAGGGTTTTAAATAATTTTGGTTTTAACAAATTGAGAATTCTCCCCATGTGGCTTATTATCCTATTCGCAGCTACCTACACTGTTGGTTCCGTCAATTTTTCGATCCTTCTTTTTAAAATTATAGGGAAAGACGATCCGAGAAACAAATTCAGCAGGAACGCCGGAGTGACAAATGTATACAGACAGGCAGGTTTTCTACCGGCTGCACTGGTGCTGGTGTTGGATATTGCAAGGTCAGTGGGAGTTGCCCTGATATCGCTCCTTGTACTGCCTGCGGAGTTTGTGCCCTGGAGCGGTCTTTGTCTAATTCTCGGGAACCGCTTTCCTTGCTTTCACAATTTTAGAGGTGGAAAAGGAACCGCCAATTACCTCGGCTTTACCGCCATTGTATCACCTGTTTCCGCCGTTGTTTCCATGCCGGTATGGTGTCTTGTATATCAGCTTTTCAAGTTCCCCTTTATTGCATCTTTTGCAATGGTCTTTATCCTCGGCGTAGGGACGATAATAACGGGCAGTGTCCATTTGATCCATGTAACAGGTGTTTTTGGTTCGGTAGTGTTGATCTTTTGCAGCCACGGGCCCAATATCCATGCATTTTTACAAAATAGACGAAAAATCAATTGAAAACTAATAATTTTAATTTACACCTGCTGATAATTACCATATTCGCAGTAGCGATTTTATTCTTTGTAAGTTTCCTTAGAATGGAGCTCGATACTGATATCGCATCTTCCCTGCCTAAAAATAATACCATCATTTCGGATGCTCTGGAAATTTTCAAAAACCATCCCATACAG
>JAUXCK010000004.1 GCA_030618925.1 Desulfobacteraceae bacterium | reverse complement strand
GGGAGGACAGTAAAACAGAAAATGAAGGAGGTTGACAATTGACACAACGACTAAAGCTTGTTGGATGGTTGATATCTTTTCTTTTGGCAGGTCTGCTGTTAACCGGGCCGGTTTGGGCAAAGGCGGCCGCGGATGCCGGCTGGCCGCGGGAAATCGATACGCCTCAAGGTGTGGTAGTGATTTACCAGCCGCAGCCGGAAAAACTGGAAGGCAACCAGCTTGATGCGCGTGCTGCGGTTGGGGTGGAGCTCAAGGGTTCGGAGGCGCCGGTTTACGGCGCGGTCTGGTTCAGTGCACGCCTTGACACAAACCGGGCGGAGCGGACTGCCACCATAATGGAAGTGAAGGTCGTTCAGATACGCTTTCCAGATCAGGATGATGAAAAAGTACAGAAGCTGCAGGCACTGCTGGAAAAAGAGATTCCCCAGTGGAATTTGTCCATTTCCATGGATCAGTTGCTGACAACCCTGGAACTGGAGGGAAAACGGGATGCGGCTGCTGAAAGGGTCAGCACAGATCCGCCCAGGATCCTTTTTTCGTCCGAGCCGGCAGTGCTGATCACCATAGACGGTGAACCGCGTCTTCAGAAGGAAGAGGGAACGACCCTCGAGAGGGTGGTCAATACCCCTTTTACGATCCTTTACCTGGCCTCGAAGAAAACCTATTACCTCTATGCGGACAAAGATACCTGGTATTCGGCCAAGGACATCCAGGGAGACTGGGCAGTGACTGAAAATGTGCCCAAAGATGTTGCCGCAAAAGCCCCCAGGGCACAGGATGAACCGGAGGCCGATGAGGAAAAGGCTGAGGAAGGGGAAGGGCCCGGCCCACCGCCAAAGATTATCGTGGCAACCGAGCCGTCTGAACTCATCGTTTCCACAGGCAAACTGGAACTCACACCCATCGCAGGGACTGATCTTCTTTATATCAGCAATACCGACAGCGACGTCCTTTATCATATTAAGGACAAGGAATACTATGTCCTGCTGGCAGGGCGCTGGTATGCAGGCGCAAAGGTGGAAGGGCCCTGGCGCTATGTGCCTGGTGAAAAGCTGCCTCCGGACTTCGCTAAAATTCCAGATGATTCACAGATGGGCACCGTGCTTTACGCAGTCCCGGGTACGGATATTGCTAAAGAGGCTGTTCTGGATGCACAGATACCCCAGACAGCCACGGTGGAGCGAAAGAAGGCGAGCCTGGAAGTCGCGTACGACGGTGATCCCAAATTCGAAGACATTAAAGGCACGAAAATGTCTTTTGCCGTCAACACGGCCACCCCGGTGGTTGGGTTTGAAAAGAAATATTACGCCTGCGACGAAGCTGTCTGGTTTGTTGCGGACAGCGCCAGGGGGCCGTGGCAGGTGGCAACCTCCGTACCGGATGAGATTTACACCATCCCTCCGGAATGCCCGATTTATAACGTGACGTTCGTGCGCATCTACCAGGCCACGCCCGAGGTGGTATATGTGGGTTACACGCCGGGGTATACAAACACCTATGTGTACCATACGACCGTGATCTATGGAACGGGGTATTCGTATCCCTACTGGTATGGGCGGTACTATTACCCGCGCCCGGCGACATGGGGCTATCATGTACGGTGGAACCCCTGGAGCGGCTGGGGTTTTGGTTTCAGCTACTCTAGTGGGCCGTTTCGCTTCACCGTCGGCGTCGGCGGATGGTGGGGCCCGAGCCATTACAGGGGGTACCGGGGGGGGTATCGCCACGGCTACAGGCATGGACATCATGCCGGATACCGTGCGGGGTATCGCGCGGGCAGCCACAACGCCTCCAGGCAAAATCTCTATCAAAGCCAGCGCAATAAGGCGCGAGCGACGACGTCTCCCTCAAAAGCCAATATGCGAGGCAATGCGCCCACAGCGAGCAACCGTCAAAACAATGTTTTTGCAGATCGCAACGGCGATGTCCATCGCAAAACCGACAAGGGGTGGGAGGCAAACACAAAGGATGGCTGGAAATCCGAAAAAGATCAGTCAACCCGTCAGCAGCAAATGCAGGATAAAGGAACCCGGCAGGAACAAAAGCAGCAGGGAACCCAGACGCAGCAGATGCAACAGAATCGCCAGAATACCCAGCAACCCCAGCAGGTGAAGTCCGGCGCCAGAGACCGGACCAGTACCCGGGACCTGGAACGCAGCAACCAGGCCAGGCAACGCGGTAATCAACGAAGCCAAAGCTACAACAAGGCCCGCCAGGGCGGTGGCCAGAGGAGCGGCGGCCAAAGGAGCGGCGGCCACAGCAGGGGCGGGCGCAGATAGAGTGCTTGAAGGCCATTTGAAGGATTGCAGCCTTGATGCGTGGATATTTCGAGGTATCATTTCCCGTCTGAGAAGAGATGTCTTTATTCTTATATACTCAAGTTTCGCACCCCTTGGTGAACGCAATCAGTTGTCTGGCAAGGATGGCGTTTCATTTTTTTTAAGCAAAATAATAAGAACGTACTCTGTAAACTTAAATTCATGATGCGCCCCAAGAACAGGCACAAAGAAGGAATAACCCACTGAATCATTTAGGAGATATTAAGCTCAGGTCAAATTTAAACGGTTGGTGCCGTTATCGAAGCCTCAGTATCATATTTTGCACCAAAAAAATAAACCCCATCCTTGCAGCTTACATGTTTTGTCGAGTTTTGGGGTGCGAAACTTGAGTTATTAATATTTGTAAACTACACCAACTGATGATACCGTACTTCATGAAATTTGCAACCATGTCATGTCTATCTGACAGACAAAACAATTTCGACCTCCCAGGAGACCGGCATGAAACGGGTCATTTTTAAGACAGAACACAAGATTTTCAGGGCATCGTTTCGGAAATATCTAAAAGACAAACTTATCCCTCATTATGACCAATGGGAGGCGGCTGGTGTTCTGCCTAAGGAAGTGTGGCTGGAAGCCGGAAAGCATGGCTGGTTGTGTCCGACTGCCGAGGAAAAGCATGGCGGGGCCGGGGGTGACTTTCTCTATTCGGTCATTATCATTGAAGAGCTGTATTATCACTCACTCCAGGGCGTATTCTGGCCCACACACAGCGATATTATTTATCCCTATATTGAGAAGTATGCAATTGAGGAACAAAAAGAAAGGTGGCTTCCAAAATGCATCACCGGAGAATCCATATTGGCAATCGCCATGACAGAGCCTGCGGTGGGATCGGATCTGGCACAGCTCAGCACAACTGCCGTTCGAAATGGAGACCAATACATTGTGAATGGGTCAAAAACATTTCTCAGCAACGGACAACTGGCTGATTTGTGTGTGGCAGCGGTTCGCACATCAGACACGGAACGCCCTCATGACGGCATCAGTCTGCTGGTGATAGAATCTGACAGAGAAGGATATCGAAAAGGGCGCAAACTTGAAAAAATCGGGCTGCATGCCCAGGACACCTCTGAGCTTTTTTTTGACAACTGCCGTGTGCCGGCGAGCAATCTCCTGGGAGCCGAAGGGAGCGGATTTAAATACCTCATGCAGAATCTGCAGCAGGAGCGCCTGGTCATTGCCATCGGAGCGTTTGCATCGGCAAAAGGCGCCTTGGATTTAACCCTTGAACATGTTAAGGAACGCAGGGCTTTTGGGAAAACCATCGGCCAGTTCCAGAATACACGATTCAGCCTGGCGGAGATCGCCACAAAAATCCAGCTGGCGCAATCTTTTCTGGATGATCTGATTCCAAGGCATATGGCTGGTGAAGACCTTGTCAAAGAAGTCAGCATGGCCAAGTATTGGATGACTGACATGCAGTTTGAAGTGGCTGATCGGTGTCTGCAATTCTTCGGCGGGTACGGATATATGAAGGAATACCCTATTTCACGCCACTTTGTTGATGCACGCGTCCAGCGCATATACGGCGGGGCAAATGAAATCATGAAGGAACTGATTGCCCGCCGGCTGAATATTTAGCCTGAATTTGTGATTTGTGGCAGAGAGAATAATAGATATGATGAACCGCAGAAAATCAAGGAGAGGATTTCTTTTATTCTGCTTAAAATGATCGAGCGAAGCGAATCCTCCCTTCGGCATTCGATATTCAACATTCGTTTTTAAAAAATACCTGTTTGGTTCCGGCAAATCCGGGTCAGGAGGGGTGATGAAGTTCAAAGAAATTATTTATGAAAAAGGGGATGGTGTGGCCAGAATAACAATCAACCGGCCGGAAAAATACAATGCCTGCACACCGACGACCGTTTATGAGTTAACCCAGGCCTTTACAGATGCCTGGAGTGACAATGGGGTGGGTGTGGTTGTTTTTACCGGTATGGGTGACAAAGCCTTTTGCACCGGCGGAGACCAGTCCATCCGTGACCTGGGCGGATATGCGGGCACCATCGCCGCGCTGCCCCTTGAAGTTGGCTGGCAGCAGGTCAGCAGGCTGATTCGAACCATACCCAAACCGGTGATCGCCAGGATAAACGGGTACGCCATAGGCGGCGGGCATGTATTCCACGTGGTGTGCGATTTATCGATTGCCTCTGAAACAGCACAATTCGGTCAGGCCGGACCCCGGGTCGGCAGTTTTGATCCCGGATATGGCACGGGTGATCTGGTCCGGGCGGTGGGCATGAAGAAGGCCAAGGAAATTTGGTTTCTATGCCGCAGATACTCGGCACAGGAAGCCCTTGACATGGGTCTGGTGAATACCGTCGTTCCGCATGAACAGCTTGATGAGGAAGTCAACAAATGGTGTGATGAACTCCTGAAGAAAAGTCCAACGGCGTTGAAAATGCTCAAATTTGCCTTTCATGCTGAAACAGATGGGGTGGCAGGCATTACAAATCTGGGGATCGGCGGTCTGAGCCTGTTTTATGATACAGAAGAATCGGTTGAAGGGACCAGAGCCTTTATGGAAAAGAGAGACCCTGATTTTTCGAAATTCAGATCGTAAGCGTGTCGAAAAAGACAATTTTCAGGCAGTGATGAACATGCCCACGGCCATGAGCAATGGCGTCAGGATATTTAACGCCACATTCCTGCCCATAAACGGCAGCAGTTTTGGAATATCATCCATATGCCGGGCAATGCCTATGTATGTCGGTATGGCGAGAGGGATCATCATCAACCCCAGCAGGCTTCCCAGGGGGAGCAGGCCCAGTAGAAACCCAAGTATTATTGATGCAAACGCACCGACCAGGAACACCCCGTAGACTTTCACCCCCATTGTTTTTCCGTATGCAATAATCAGATGCTGCCTGCCGATTCCCTCATCCGCTTCCATATCCGGAAACTGGTTCAGAAGCAGCAGGTTATTGACCAGGAAGAAGGGCACAAGCGATGCGAAAAAAGCAGTCCAGGAATAAGAGCCGGTGAGCGCGAAATACGACCCCATGACCATTAAGGTGCCGAATCCCAATCCAGGCGAAATAAGGCATGCAATGGGATTCCGTGTCAGCCATCGGGTATACGTGAGGATGATGATCACACCCAGCCCCCCCAGGGGAAGAAGCCAGATTCCCCGGACAATTAAAAAATAAACGCCGATCAGAACGGATATCCCCAGGGCGACCAGCCCGGTAAACAAGGCTGTTTTTTCCATTTCAGGATGCCGGGGAAGCGTCCCGCTGCCCCCGCTGAAAGGTGTCGGTTGGGTCTTAAAATCCAGACCGCTTTTATAATCGTCATATTCATTTAGCGCATTTACGCTGATGTGCGTTGATATCGCCCCTATAAATATTAATGCCAGATGAAACAGGTTTAATTCTTTTCCAACCCAGTAAGCGGATGCTGTGCCCAGCAAAACACAGACCGGATTCAGCACTAAAAACGGCAATCGCATGGGGCCGAATATCGCTGCTTTATTTTTTTCCGACACATGTCCTCCCTTGTCCTCACTCTGAAAATGTGCAGTCCAGAAAATGATCGTCAAAAACAGCACCGATCAGCATCCTGTTCCGGTATACTGCCGCCACGGAAGAGGCGGAAATTTCCTCACCGGTATTCAGATAAACTTCCTTTATGTTGTAGGTGCCGTCACTGTCTGATGAAATCTTTAACACCTGTGACGGTGAAAGTACCGACGCATCCCCACTGTGCTTTACAAAAGTGAGCATCTGGGGATGGGATCCGACCCAGAGGGTTCCCTGTTCATCAATTTCGATATTGTCAACGCCTGTTCCAAGGTCAATGTCCTGTCTGTGTGTCAGGATGCCGGTTTTCCCGTCGCGTTCAAAGACCCTGATATAGCGGCCCACGACTGCTGCCACATACACAATACGGCCATCCGGGCTGATGGCAATGCCATTGGCATATGCGATATCTCCGGCAGCCTTCCTGAATTCTGAGCCATCATAGTATAACACGTATGAATTGGCGAGCTGGAGATATTCTTCCACTTTCCTTCCCCGTGAAGAAACGGCCCCATGATCATTTGTCACATAAAACTGCCTTGGCCCCACGGAAATGATATCATTAGGGCTTGTCATGAGCGGCCCGTTTATTGATTCAAGGTGATTCAACTTCATATTCGTAAATTCGAAAATCTCGATAAAATGATCATTATCGCGATGATTGATCACAGAAAGGTATTTCCTGCCC
Organism: Desulfobacteraceae bacterium; assembly: GCA_030618925.1. GTDB lineage: Bacteria > Desulfobacterota > Desulfobacteria > Desulfobacterales > SURF-7 > JAUXCK01. Next base: position 18,045 of record JAUXCK010000004.1, on the reverse strand, counting down.
TCTTCTGATTGATAAAGGGTGATTCCGTGCGGGTGAAAGGCAAAGGGGAGATCCGTGGTGAGGTTGGTTAAAAAGGGTGAAGAAGGGTTAAGGGAATAGGCATATATGGCCCCCTGAACGCTGTCCCCGCGTTCAGACGCCCTTCTGTCATCAGAAGATACGAACGCAATCTTCGTCTCCGGATCAATGGTAATATCCTCCGGGCCCACAATCCCATCCACAGGCGTGCATTGGCAGTCACAATGTGATTTAATGGTCTTAAATTGTCCTGCATCCTTGAAAGTTTTGAGCACAAATAAACCGATGACCACCAGCACCACAGCAAGGCCTATAAGAATTCTGGTAAAAATTCTTGAAAATTTCATGGTAATCTCCTTTGGTTATTGTTTTCTATTCAGCCCCTTAGAGGGCCAAGGCAACATAGACTTACCGCAATGTTGAACCGGACAAGCACACACCCTTTAATGATGGGATACAGGGGTTATGGCTTATTGCGAGATGATCAAGTTATGTATATTCAAAATATTGGAATGTCAAGGAGGTGGTGTTCGTGCCGGTTTTTCCTTTCCGTTCATATGGATTTCTGCTATTTGTTGGCCAGTTCGAGAAACGTTATAACAAAAGGGGGATCCAGAATGAAAGCATCTGTTATGCAGGTAGAAAAAACACTTGTCGAGCTGGATATCGACCAGATTCAGAATGTTGTCCAAAAATGCCTGGATGAAGGGATCCCGGCCTGGGAAATCGTGGAAGGAATGAGCGGCGGCATGACGCAGGTCGGAAAACAATTTGAGATGGGGGAATATTACCTGGCAGACCTTGTCTTGTCCGGAGAGATGATGAAAGAAGGCATGGCGCTTCTCGAAAATAAATTTGATATGCGCCAGATGGGAAAAAAAGGAACTGTGATTCTTGCCACGGCAAAAGGCGACATTCATGATATTGGAAAAAATATCGTGGGGACCATGCTCACGGCCTCTGGTTTTAAAACAATTGATCTTGGCGTGGACTGCCATGAAGACCAGATCATTGAAGCGGTAAAGTCTTCGGGATCAAATTTAATCGCACTTTCTGTTTTGCTCACCACAATGGTCGGTGCCATCAAGGACCTTGTGGACGCACTCGCCGAGGCCGGATTGAGGGATAAAATCAGGCTTGCCATCGGCGGTGCCTGCTGTTCACAGCAGCTTGCCGATGAAATGCGTGTGGATGCCTATGGCGAAGATGCTGTTAAAGCCGTTAGAATTTTTGAAAAACTTGCAAAATCCATGAAACAGGGTCGATAGATGACGATACTTCTCGGGATCGATACCGGCGGGACATTTACAGATGCTGTGTGCATGGATGAACAAGGCAGTATCCTTAAAACAGCAAAATCAGCCACCACACATGAGGATCTGTGCCTGGGTATTCAAGATGCAATTAATATTGTTTTGCCTGAAAATGTGGCGGACATCCGTCTCGTATCCCTTTCCACAACGCTTGCAACAAATGCAATTGTTGAAGGTCACGGCAGTTCCGTTTGTCTCCTGTTGTTCGGCTATGACCGCGATAGTCTGGATCTTCCTGAATTTAAAAAAATTCAATCCAGCCTTTCTGTTGTATTTCTGAATGGCGGACATACGCTCCGCGGTGATGAACAGGCTCCCCTGGATATCAAACAGCTGAAGGATGCCATTACGGCACATGCGTCAAATGTCTCTGCGTTCGGAATTTCAGGGTACTTTGGCGTACGAAACCCGTCACATGAGTTAACGGCCAAAAAACGGGTCAAGGAACTGACCGGGCTTCCTGTGACCTGCGGACATGAGTTAACCTCAGACCTGAACGCACCCCTGCGTGCTTTTACGGTGGCATTAAACGCGCGTCTGATCTCGCTGATGCAGGAATCCATCACAGCTGTTCGCGATGTCATGTCCCGGTTCAATATTCATGCGCCGCTGATGATCGTAAAAGGCGACGGCTCCCTTGTCCATGAAGCCATGGCTCTGGAACGCCCGGTTGAAACCATATTGTCCGGGCCGGCGGCAAGCGTGATTGGCGCCACATATCTGACAGATCAGGAGGATGCTTTTGTCATTGATATGGGTGGGACCACAACAGATATTTCAGCTGTTCGAAACAAAATTCCCCTGCTGAATGGTCGTGGATCCCGTGTCGGCGGATACAGAACGATGGTAAAGGCTGTGGACGCCCAGACCAGGGGCCTTGGCGGGGACAGTGAGATTTCAACAAACGATAAGAATGATATTATTGTCGGACCCGGACGCGCCATCCCTCTTTGTTCACTGTCTCACAAATATCCTGAGGCAATCGACGCCCTTGCGCATCAGATAAAAATCAATACAGCGGATTCTACTGCCGGCAATGGACGTTTCTTTCTTAAGAAAACGACAGCCGCCATTAAAAAAACAAATTTAACACAAAAGCATCATGACATCCTAACGTCACTCAATGACAGCCCTGTATCGGAATTTAACCTTGCACAAAAAGAGGAGCACCCGTTTCTTTTTCTGAGATATGTAGACGATCTGATAGAACGAGGGCTTGTCATTGTCAGCGCATTTACGCCCACGGATGCGGTTAATGTGTTGGGCCTGTATCAAAACGGCTCATCAAAAGCATCACACCTGGGCGCATCCCTGTGGGCAAACAAACTGGGCATAAGGTCCGAAGCGTTTTGCAAACAGGTTCTATCCCAGGTAGAGTTTCAGCTCGCGCATGAAATAATACGCCATGCACTTTACAATGAGGGGATTTTCGACCAATATCATAAAGACTCGAGGAACCCCCTGCTGATGGACAGGGCGCTCAGAAAGGAAAAAAATAACAATGTGTCAATCACAGTGTCGGTGAACCGGCCGCTGATTGCCATCGGTGCACCGGTGAACACATATTTCCCTTCTGTAGCAGACATGCTGAACAGCCGGCTGCTGATCCCGGAGCATGCCGCTGTTGCCGGCGCAGTGGGTGCGGTGGCGGGTGGAATTTTACAAACCGTCCGGATCCTCATCAAGCCGCTCATGGGGCGAAGCCTGCACCGTGTTTACCATCCAGACGGCATTAAAGATTTTGACACATACCCGCCTGCCGTTGACTATGCCGAGCGTATTGCCCGGGAAACCGCCACGAACCACGCCATTCGGGCAGGAGCAAAAGCAGTGGAAGTAACCCTTGCAAGGCATGTGAACAAGCTTCCCCATGATGACGCCCAGGAAGAAAGCGTCATCTATATTGATGCGGAAATCACTGCCACTGCCGTGGGAAGACCGGATATAAAAGAACCCGCTGCAACGTAAACTGCCATCCCAAAAACCATGAAAAACCATGCAGGACAGGCAATAATCAGATTTTAATTAAAAAGACGCCGGGTGCGCTATTTTTTTCGTGTAAAGGTCGGTTTTGACCACCCTATGGCTCTCTGTTTCATTTCCTCTATAATTTCAGGGCTGTACACTGTCTTCCATTGACTATTTTCAAATACTTCGGCAATTACCACATTAATTGCCTTGCCCTCGGCCGCAAGCGTGCCTTCAACCCTGACCCTTACATTTATGTTCGGCGACAATTGTTTGGCAGAGAACGTGGGCAATAAATACCACTCGCCGTCATCCGCCACTATGACGAATGTTTGTTCTATTCCTGCGCAAATATGCTCGTCACCCGGAGGGCATTTTGCACCGTTTACAGTGGCCAGAAGGCCCTGAATGGTGCCTTCCACTTTAACATTTCCTTCGGTGCCTTCTGCTTTAACTTTTTCCTTGGCAAAAACGTTTGAATAAGCGGCAAAAAAAACAAGAACTGAAATAACAATAGCGATTTTCTTCATCATGTGATCTCCTTTCAAAAATAATTGAAAAATCTTTTTTTTCAGTTGGTGATGAACTGTAAAGGCTTTAATTTTATCGTTTCGGCAATCCCTCTTTTGGTTAGGGTAACGACGTGATGTAGGCATGTCCTATCAACATTTTTGACAAAGGGCAACAAAAAATGTGACCACAAAACAAAGTTTTCAAGTTGAGGCACAATGGGCGCCCGGGCTGCGGGAAACCTCGATCCCTCATTGCAGCTCTGCCATTAACGCCTTGAACGTGGGGTTGCCGTCCAGAATCTTTCCCGCTGCCGAGCACAGTCGATGGATGTCTTCCTGACTCAGTTGATTGAACGTCCGTATTTTGTTGATATAGGCCAGATCTTCCTCTTCTGAAAGAGAATCAAATGATACCTCAATAAAATAATAGGCCACCCCCTGCCCCTCTATTGAAGACTTTTTTGCGCCGGCAGAATGCGCCATTAAGACAGGTTCTTTCTGGTCATGACACCCGTCATTTTCAGATTTGCTTTTAATGAGCATTTTTAAATATTCAATCTGACCCTGAGAATAATTCTCCATGGGCGTGATCCCGGATTTCTTCAACACCTTAAGCAAATTCGGTACGTTGGGTTTGGTGTCCCAATCCGTATATACGTTAATCCGGGCATTCACTGTCATAATAACTATTTTTTGGATCCTTTCTCCCGCCCTTCGGGATAGAATATCTTCACTTGATGCAGTCCCGTGAAGGGCCATAATGACGGGTATCAGGCCAAGGTTGTCGGATACGCCGCCGTCAATAAGGTGGATATAGGGGCGCCCGGGCCGGATATAACTCTTGAGGGCTTTATGGGTCCGGTGACGGATCGTGTGGCCGTCGTGCGGCTTATCCTTATTCTGTGCCCAGTCGGGAAGCTCATAGTCTTTTTTATTATCATAATTCTGCAGGGTCAAGGGAGGGAAAACACCTGGGAAAGCGCCTGAGGCGGCCACAGCATACCCCACCGGGTATTCTCCAAGATCCGAATAGAGCATATCAAAATAACTTTGGGTAAAGGAAAAAGACCGGCCGAGTGACATGTCCGTAGAATTGATGATGAGAAAAGGGCGTTGGTTCCTTTTCAGGAGGTCGACAAAGGTTTTCTGCTCAAATACGTCTTTGTCCATGAATTTATCTGCCATCAAATCCAGGCGGTCATAATAGGGGGAGGCCAGTTTTGGCCAGCTTGCGGGGTAAAGCATATACTTCAGGGCGGTACCCGTGTAGTTACGGTTAAGAATGTGTTCGGCGAAATCCTCAAAGATGCGATCCCCGAACAACCCGTAATAGGCCGCCGTGAGACTGCCGCCCGATACTGAGGAGATGACATCGACTTCATCGAGAAGGCTGCGTTTCTTCCCCTCCCAGACGATACCCGTATCCCGCAGTTTTTGGAGAACGCCCAAAGCCAGGGCAGCCGCCCGCTGCCCTCCCCCGGAAAAAGTCAGCACCACAAACAGGCTGTCTGAATTATTGTCGCCCGCTGCGATGTTCGAGAAACGGTATCCATTGTGTTTTGAGAATTGATCAAGGGGGAGGTTTTGTCTCGGCGCTGTTGTACAGCCAATCATCACTGAGAGCAGTGCAACTGTCAGTATGTAAACCGTTTTTTTTTTCTAAACATTTTCCGATCACTTTTGTATCCAAGCAAATCGACCTGCAGGCAACTTTAAAAATAGACCTTTCCATAAAGCAGGAGCCCTGTGTATCTGAACTCCAGCTTCCCGACAAAATCAACCACCGGGTAATCACTTCCGCCCTTATCCTCCAGACGCAAACGAAAGGTCTCCACGCCGACCCCCAGGCCGACATGTTCCCAGGCATTGTACTCAACAGCAATCTTTGTGTTCACAACAGCCCCTTTAAAATCATTAATCGCAAGAAAAAACAGGTTATAATCCTGTTTGAGGAACAGTTTCGGCGTAATGGCAAAATCAAACCGCATCCCAAACACCGGAAGCGGTGCGGTAATTTCGGTTTCCTCGCCCTTGATATTATCGCCGGACAGGGCGATAGTGATCGGCATAATAAACAACCCGATTGATGCCCCCAGGTCAAAGCGATCGTCCTGAAAAAAGGAGTAGCTGTAACCGAGTTTGATGATCTGGAGGTCGAACCTGCTCTGAACAAGGGTACCGACCGAAATTATTTCATCACCAATAGGGATATCTTTCTCTATTACTTTTTCTGCACTCCGGCGCAGGTCGATGTAACTGAAATCCGCCCGGTGACGGCGATTCTGAGTGAACCGCCATACCCCGTCAGCCCTGATGGCAAAAATTGACGTGTCCAGCCCAAAGGCTTCTTCAGGATTAATGTCAATCCCCAGGGTGCTGGAACCTAAAACCAGACTGCTGTCCAGTACAGTCGAAAAGCCCCCCAGGCTGAAAGAAAAGTGCTCCCATGGCATGTCAGCGGTGTCACTTCCACCGGCAAACGCCGGTATAAAAAGTATTGCGGCAATGATAATGGGTCCACACATTCTGCCAATAATTTTCATGTCTTTCTCCCCCTGTACCTATTTCAAAATAAAGATCCTGGCCCAGAGGACCAGGTTTTCTATATAAAAATAAAATGCATCATTATTGATCTCAGTCAGGGTAAGGTGCCCGACTGCCTAGCGCTTGGTATCCAATTTCATCACAGGAGGTACTATTTGGCAAACACTATTTCAAACATGCATCATGAAGATTGATCCTGCCGTCCGGCACCGGCTGCCAGCCGGTCACACGTTCTGAAATACCATAGAGGTCTTTTGGCACCCACAGGTACACGTAGGGCAGGTCGCTGTTAATCATCGCTTCCGCCCTGGCATACAGGGCCGCCCGCTTTTCCTGATCAGGTTCCGTTCCCGCCGTGTCGAGCAGCGCATCTAATTTTGGATTCGCATAACCTGATGAATTCCCCCGATCATTTGTCCGGTGAGTGGGGACAAAAATACCCACAGGATCGAGTGAAGCGTTTCCCCATGAGGTGAGCCACAAATCCCCGGTTTTGGGCTTCCCCATGGTTTGCCATTTCTTTCTTAAGGGTTTGGATTCACCGGTTTTCACTTTTGTGCGGATGCCGGACTGAACAAGCTGTCTGGCGATCTCATCGGCAAGCCCCCTGTGGGCGGCTTCCACATCCAGTGTGACATCAATGCCTTCCGGATAACCTGCTTCTGCCAAAAGAACCCGGGTTTTCCCGGGATCAAACGCATACTCATATAGAGATCTGTTTTTCCCGAATGTATCCGGGCTGAGAATCCCGCTGATGGGTGTTGCGTTTCCCTCAAGCCTCGATTGGATGATGGCTGCTCTGTCAATGGCGTGCGCCACCGCTTTCCGTATCCGGATATCGTCAAATGGTTTGTTCTGATTGTTTAACGCAAGAAAAAATGAGCGGGTGCCGTTCACGCTCACCACCTTGACGCCCGATGTCCGATCGATAATTTTTACCGCATGCGGCGGAACATCATTGATCATATCCACATCTCCAGATAAAAGTCCGGCCACACGGGACTCGGGATTGGGTATGATTTTAAAAACAACCCGGTCAACGCAGGCTGTGCCCACAGGAGGAATATCCGCGGCACCGCCGTAATAATTCTCAAATCGCTCCATGATGAGTGCATCCCCTTTCCGCCATTCCGTCATGCGAAAGGGGCCGGTACCGTTTTCCCGGGTCTTCAACCCGTGTGACCCTGCTTTTTTTACAAATTTACGACTGACGATCTGTTGAAAAGGGAGCATTGCCGAAAACTGGGGCCATGGTTTATTCAAGACAAACCGGATGGTATAAGGATCAAGGACCTGAACACTTTGCAGCGGGCCCAGAAGACTCTTCCTCGGGCTTGTCCGGCCGGCAACTGCACCCGGTTTGATCAAGCGTTCAAACGTGAATTGAACGTCATCTGCGGTCAATGGTGAATCATCATGGAACCTGATCCCTTTGCGCAATCTGGCTTCATAGGTTCTGGAATCGATTGCCTCCCATGATTCAAGCAGCTGGGGAACCACCCGCATGGCGGCATCCCGGGTCAGGAGCCCGTCATACATATTTCGGATAATGGTTTCTGTTTCCCGATTTCTGTGATTGCCCGGATCCATGGTCAGCGCATCAGCGGAGAATCCCACCTTCAATTCCGCCGCCTGGCTGACGGTGATCATGAAAAAAACAGCGGCCATGGACAGCCGGACGTATCGCTTTTTGATCATATCACACCCCCCTCATGTACTGACGGATATCAACATCCCCTATCTGTTCCGGCGACAGGAACGCTTCGCCATATTGTTTGTAAACCCCTTCTGCCAGGAAAAGATCAAACAAATCGGAATCAATGTGTTTGTCGTCCCGCATAAAACTCATGATGCGAATCGCTTCTTCAATGGTTTTTGCTTTCTTATAAGGGCGGTCCGAGGCGGTCAATGCTTCAAAAATATCTGCAATGGCCATGGCCCGGGCGGGTATGGACATCTGTTCTTTGGTCAGGTGGCGTGGATATCCGGTCCCGATCATGGTTTCATGGTGGGCACCGACGAATTCCGGCACACGCGCCAGATGTTCTGGAAACGGAAGTTTCTCCAGCATAATGATGGTCTGGATGATGTGCTCATTAATTTTAAATCGTTCCTCCTCTGTAAGGGTGCCCCTCTGGATACAGAGGTTATAGACCTCTCCCCGGTTATAAAGCGCTTCAGGCACTTCCATATCAAACTCGAACGTCTTATGGTCGATGAAATCACAGGATTCCCGTTTGATGACGTGTTCTGGTTTGTCTGCCAGCAAAAACTCCTCCGCCGGCAGATCCCGGACAACGCCCTCCTGCCGCTGTCCCAATTCATCCTGGGAAATACCCAGGTGATCGTCAAAATGTCTCACCCATTTCCGGGAAGCGATCTCTTTTATGCGGTTAAGGGTATCTTCATCAATGGTTTCACCTCCGATATTGCATTCAGCGATAAAGGCAAATTCTTCACCAAGCGTTTTATGGGCAGTATCCAGCTCCTCCTTGAGATCTGCTTCACTGACGCCTCCCCGGGAAAGCCCGCGGTAGTATTTGATCTCTGCGTCCCGCCACAGGACTTCAAAGCGCGTCCTCACTTCATGGATGCGATTGTAAATCGTTTCAAGCTTGGTGGCTTTATCAACCACATATTCCGGCGTGGTGACTTTCCCGCAATCATGCAGCCAGGACGCAATTCGAAATTCCTGCCACTCATCATCCGTGGTCAGGCTGAAATCTGAAAATGGCCCCTCTTCAGAATTGCTGGCCGCTTCCGCCAGCAGGATGGCCAGTTCCGGAACCCGGGCACAATGCCCGCCGGTGTAAGAGGATTTTGCATCGATCGCACCTGCAAGGAGCTGGATAAAAGCGTCGAAAAGATTTCGCTGGGCTGCCAGCAAATTCCGGTTGTCCAGCGCGATGGCCGCCTGTGCGGCGACGGCTTCGACAAATCCCATGCTCTCGTCATGAAAAGGCGCTGCTTCTCCTGTGTCTGAATCACGTGCATTGATGAGCTGCAGGACACCCAGGGATTTTCCGTGCCGGGGCTTCAAGGGAACCGTGAGGAGAGAGTTGGACCGGTACCCTGATTTGTTCTCGAGCATTTCCATCACATCAAAAGTAAACTCACTGTCCCCCGCAATATCATCAATCACCACCGGTTCCCCTGTCAGGGCGGCGTGGCTGGCGGCATTCCGATGATTTTCCGCGCCGGTTTCCGGGTCATGCAACGGCACCGGTCTGAAAGTGACCTCCTCCCCGGACGTCCCGCCCAGTGCGAGCCCCGCAGAATCCGCCCGTATGATCTCGACCCCCAGGCGCCCATCTTCCTGAATAAGGTATAGAATCCCCCCGTCCGCATTCGAAAGTTCTTTGGCCGTCAGAAAAGTCAGCTCCACAAGTTTGTCAATATCCCGTTCTGCAGCAAGCGCAATACCCTGCTCCACGAGTTTTTCGAGTTTCTTCTGGGTCGCAATCAGGGCATCGGTCCGCTGCCGGATCGTAATTCTCATTAAAGAAAACGCCTCGATGAGGGAGTGAATCTCCTTAATAACAGAATCAAAGGGTTCTGGATCTGAAAAATCGAAATTTCGAATTTTATTGGCTTCATCCGACAGAAGCATCAATGAGCGGGAGACTTTCCGTGATGCCCAGATCACCATGGGGACAACGAGGGCGAGAGCAAGAACAGCAAACAAAAATACCCGGGCCTCCATGCGTTTGATGTAACCGGTAAAATCATCCGTGGGCGCAGCCACAGCCAGGAACTGATTTATCCCGAATTTTTTTCCTGTGTTGGACATGCGGATCAAATAAACCTGCTCATCTACAAAAAGCGTATGGGTTTGATCAAAAATATTCCCTGGCGCACCCGCGTAAAAGGTCGCAATGGCCCTGACCACCGGGCTGTCTGATTCCAGGATATTTAAAAGCCGCACCTCTTTTACCGGGCCGCCTTCCCTGTCAGAAGGCACAGTCTTCACCAGATTCCCCTTGGGGTGTGCGATTAATCTGGATTTGTGGTCAAACAGAAACAGCGTCCCATGCTCAGAGATCTCCTGTTCATTCAGGAATTGTGAAAAGTTGGACAAGGTAAGATCGACCCCGAAAACACCCCCCCGCCCCAGAAGGTGGCGGGCACATGTGATACCGGGCGCTTTTGAGGAGGCAAAAATGTATGGGTCGGTATAAATACTTTTATCTGCCCTCAACCCCTGTAGATACCAGGGCCGTTTTCTGGGGTCATAGTCAGGATAAACCTCTGTCCTGGCACCCACCACATGCCGGTGCTGATCAAGGAAACGCCAATACTGCTTTCGATTTCCATCACTGTCACGGGTAATCGACCGGACAATAAAACGGGTATCTTCCGGCGCCTCATATGTTGATAGAATCAGCTCGCTCCCCCTTGGTGCGATAACCTGAAGAAAATTGCCTGAACTGTACCCGCAGTAGACTGAAAAAATATAATTAAAATTTTCCACTGACTTGATCATGAACTCAAGGCTCTTGTGTGACAGTCCATCATAAACCGGTTCCTCTATCATATCGGACATATTGGCACCGGAGTCAGCCAGCACACTGACCGAACCCAGCATCAGATGAAACTGCCCCACAACTCTTCCCGTGATTTCCTCAAACAGGCGATCTGCCATTTTCATGGCAGCGGCAGAGCTCTCACGATGGATATTCCACAGGTACACCCCGGTCAGCACGCTAACGAGAATGACCACAAGGGTGGCGATACTGACGTAAAAATTGACTCTTCTTTTCATTAGTTTTTGTATCATCCTGGGTTCCTTACGCAAGGGGTGTAATTAAATCCGCTGGTCAGCGCCTAATCCCGATCTTAATCATAATCTTACTCTTAATCTTAATCACTCAAGTTTCGCACCTCAAAACTCGACAAAACATGTAAACGGCAAGGATGGGGTTTGATGGTGATGCTTAATGATCGGATGTCTGCAAATAATGTGGTCACTGGTTATTCTTTCAAACTCCTGGCCAGAAACTTACCCACCAGCATGGCGATGAGGATCGTCACATACAGCTGGCCGAAGATCGCAATAATGAGTGTAAATGACTTGGCAATATATGAAACAGGTGTGACATCGCCGTATCCCAGCGTTGTGAGGGTCACAAAACTGAAGTAAATATAATCATGGAACCCGGCGACAGCGTTTCCTGCAAAGTGAATGGCACTTGTTTTCTCCAAAAAAACAAATTTCTGAAGAATCTCCGAGGCGGCCAGCAACAGTGCGCCCAGATATCCCAGGAGAAGATAACCGTTCACCGCGCTGATGATGATGATGGCTGTCACATCTTTTCTGCGGGCGATATGACTGACCATGGCCACGGTGATAAAAACCATATAAGAGAATATAAAAAGATAATCCATCAAATCGAGAATCTGCAGATTCAGAAAATGACTCAACCAGGTCAAAACCAGTACCATCACACCGAGGCCCGTCAGAATATTTCGTGTTCTTCTGGAAAAATCAAGCACAAATATACTTGATATAATGATGGCTGACGTAATCCCGTTGGATAAAAATTTCCTGTGGGCAGATATTGCCGGTAAGAAAACGATGAGAATTAAAAGGCAACTCATCAGAATTATATTGTTCCGGACTAACTGTTTTTGTGTCATGAGGGTTACGCTGTCTTTTGAATTGGCTTTATGATGGATATAATATATTTCTTTTTGAAACCATACCCCAGTTGTCCCTGAAATTCAATTGATATTGCCAATATCTATTTTTTAACGGTCCCGTCATAAACGGATTAAAGGCGCTTCGCGCCTTTCTCTCCCCCACGCCCTGTCTCTGCTGGACATTAATGATTTGACACAAAACCTTTCCTCAGGTATCTTTTACGGGTTATCATCTTTTATTTTTCTAATTTTTCCGGGGAGGAAAAATGAAACGGAATCGACATTTGACAGTATTGCATCTTGCAAGCGTCATCTCCATTTCAACGCTACTTATTTTTTCAGGTGCGGCAAAAGCGATAGAAGACAACACAAAATTGCCGGACGGACTGGAAATTGCCAAAAAGATAAACAGCCGCAATTTTGGCAAGGGTTTCACCGAAAGGGTCAGGCTCGAGTTGATCAGCAAACAGGGGAAAGTTCGAAACCACCAGCTGCTTTCCTACAGGCAATTCAAACCTGACGCGACGCATCTGGTCTATTATGTGCTCGAGCCCCCAAGAATGAAACACACGGCGTTTCTCTGCTATGATTATTTTGACGGCAGTAAACAGGACGACCAGTGGATCTATACGCCTTCTCGAAAAAAATCCCGCCGAATTCCGGAAACAGGCCGGGCCGAAGACTTTCTGGGAAGCGAATTCAGCCTAGAGGACATCAAAAAAATCAACCGTATTGAAATCAATGAATATGAATGGAAAACCCTGGAGACAAAAACGATTCACGGGCGCCTCGTTTACCTGGTGGAACAGATCCCCATAACACCGACACTGGCCACGAGTATTGGATACAGCCGTATCCTCAACCATGTTGACGCAGAACACGGCATCCGCACGAAAATTGATTTTTGGGATACAAAGACCCATCACCTGAAAACCCTGGAAGCCAGGGGTATTTCCCGCCACAAAGGAACGTGGGCGGCTAAGCAAATCATTGCAACCAATCACAAGACAGGGAACCGCAGCATTCTTCATGTCCAGTCCATTGATTATAAAACACCTGTGCCGGATGACGTATTTACCCTTCGAAATATCGAAAAAGAGATCATGAAGTAGACCTTAACCAAACCCTGATATGCGATATGCCAGACAAACGCAATACGGTAGGATTTAAAAAAATGAAACAATCATTTTTCATCTTTATCCTGATCTGCACCCTGCTCATTGTGAGCTGCAGTTATGGCAGGAATCATCCTGTCAAGCCCAAGTCCGAGTGGAACAAAGACCACACAGCGTGTGAAGAAATGGTCCGCAAAGCCATCCGGGAATCCCCCACCGGCTACGATGCGCCTGCCAATGAAATAAAACTGACAAGGGAGTGCATGAAAAGAAAAGGATGGCGTTAACAGGCGCGTCATTTGGGACAGCGCCTGTTTTTTCTGATTTTTCCGGTGTCATGGCCGGGATCTTCCAGTATTGATGCTGCAGCGAATAAAGAAAAAAATGAGGACCCGATTGACGCAACCCGGGGAAGCAGGTATGACCAGAAAAACAATTTTAAGTATTTATCTGCTGGTGTTTATTTTTTCAGGATGTGCCGGCCCGTCTAAAATCTGGACAAGCACACCTGATTTTCAAACCATCCGCAATCAATATTATCAGGTCAGATTTGAACCGCTTAAAAAAGAGAACAATTTTTATATTGTGTTTCAACTCGCCGTCACCAATCTCACAGACAAATCACTGCAAATTGACTGGAACAAAACACGGTATTTAGTGGATGGAAAAAATCATGGCGGCTTTGTATTTGAAGGGATTGATCCGCAGACGATTAAGACCGCGTCAATCCCGCCCGATATCATACCGGCAGGCGATATTTTTTCAAAAGAGATTGCGCCTTACAAAATGCTGGCAATGGCGCCCTTTAGAGATAAAACCGTCGATGCCGGCCAAACGCGCATCAGCCCCGGGCTGCTGCCTGCGGGAGAAAACGGTATTGTGTTGGTCATCACTCAGAATGGACATGCCATCATTGAAAAAATAACGGTAAAAATAGAACCCGGCAAAACCCGCTGAAAAAATCCTGTAAAAAGTTTAATCTGTACAGGTTCCGGCCGATGTGATATACGGCAGGGCAATAGAAAGCTAAAAAATAAAAAAATCAGGAGAGAATTAATGCTTGGGAATAAAAAAACGATTATATCGATGTTGATTGTTATTTTTTCATTTTTGTGTTTTTTGGCCGGCTGTGAATCTTTAAACAAATCCGAGACAAAGGACGATGAGAACAGTCTGCGGATCGGTGTGTCGCCAACCTACGCGCCTCTGATTTACAGACAGGGGGACGACATCGTCGGGCTGGAAGCCGACCTGGGGATAGCGCTGGCAAAATATCTCGGCAAGTCCGTACAATTTGTCACCCTGGACTGGGGGGATCAGATTCCGGCGCTATTGGACAAAAAAATAGACATCATCATGTCCGGCATGTCCATCACCAGACCAAGGGAATATGAAATTGCCTTTACCATCCCCTATTTCAGAACCGGACAAATGGCGCTGTTGGGCACCAGAGAAATTTTAGTGCGTCAAAGCGGTTATCATACGCTTCTGGCCCAGTCAGCAGGCCTGAATTTTGGTGTGATCAGAGATACAACCGGTGAAGCGTTTGTCAAAAAGAATTTCAGACGCGCCAAGGGGATTATTTCTTATTCAACCTCAGAGCAGGCGGTTAGAGCACTGAAATGGAACAAAATCGACCTGTTTATTTATGACTCCCCGAATATTTTCTTTCTTGCGGCAAAACATGAATCAGATGGATTCAAACCATTGCTCTCCCTTCTGACCGAAGAATATCTTGCCTGGGGTGTTCGGAAAAATGATGCGGTTCTGCTGGAGTCTGCCAACAATTTCCTTATAGAACTTGAAAAAAGCGGAAAGCTGGACACCATTGTCAAACGGTGGATACCGATTCCGGATTGATATCCCGGGAAGCCCTGATGCAGCCGGCTGCTCTGGGGCCGGGTCAGGGCATCCACACTGGTAAAACTTGATCACGCATTGAAACCATGTCTATAAACACATGAAAAAACCCGATTTTATGAAACAGAAGGTTATGTTGCGCGTGCTGTACGCCCTGCTGCCGCTGCTTCTTGTTGCCATATATTATTTCGGCTGGCGGGTCCTTGCCATTGTTGCTGTTTCTTTTATTTTTTGCTTCTTGACCGAATGGGTGATGACGTCCCAGCGAAACGGCAAAATCAGCATGGCCTGTTTTGTGACGGCAAGCCTTTACGGATTGTCGCTTCCGGTGACGACCCCGTTCTGGATAACGGCCGTGGGGGCTGTTGTGGCCATCCTTTTTGGCAAAGAAGTATTTGGCGGGTTCGGCAAGAATCTGTTCAACCCCGCCATTGTGGGAAGGGCCTTTGTTTTTATCTGTTTTCCTGTAGAGTTAACGTCCCGGTTTGTGCCGGTTTTTCGAGGCTTCCCCGGCGGATTTACCCAATGGAGTTTTGCATCCCTTAACACCCTCCCCTCCTATTTAACAGCCGAGAAAATAAAAATTGTTGACGCGGTCAGCGCGGCAACGCCCATGTGGTCAAGACGCGACTTCGGGTTTGTCACAGATATGATCGATCTGGCCACTGGCAATATCGGCGGTGTATTTGCTTATCAAGGGAATCCATGTGTGCTCACTGCCGGCTCTTCAGGAGAGGTCTGCGCTATTGTTATTCTGCTCTCCTGCTTTTACCTGCTGGTGACCCGGACGATACAATATCGCCTGTTCCTGGGAACCCTTATCGGCGCAGTTGCATTAAACGTCATTTTAAGACATGTTATGGGTCTTCATGATGTTCCGCCCGTATGGTTTACCCTGTTTTCCGGTGCCCTGCTCTTTGCTGCGGCCTTTATGGTGACCGACCCGATTTCAGCACCTAAACATAAAACGTCCCAATGGATATATGCCATATTTATCGGCATGATGATTGTCCTTTTTAGATATAAAGCCGTATTCGCCGGGGGTGTGGCGTTTTCCATCCTTCTGGGAAACATGCTGGCGCCGTCGCTGGACCTCTGGATAAAAAGAGTCCTGGCGTATCGGAAAAAAGGCAGTGCTTCATGAACAAAAAAAGTGCATGGTATATTATCGGCTTCATGGTGGTGGCCTGTGTTGTATTCGGCACCGGCGTATCCGTGGTTCATAACGCCACCCTGGGACTGCTGGAAAAGAACCAGCGTCTCCACCGCAATCGTGTCATCTGCCGGGCATTTTTAATCGACGTCATTGATCAAAGCCCCGAATCCTATGACAATGCCATTTTAAAAAATATCAAAATAAGAACAATAACAGAAGGGAACCGCGCCCGAAACGTGTATGAACAGATTGACGCGGACACGCCTTCCATAGGGTTTGACTTCGGCGGCATGGGATTCTGGGATCGCATCAATGGCATCGTTGTGCTTTCGCCGGATCTGGAAAAAATAATCAACATTCAGTTTTTTGACCACAAGGAAACACCCGGCCTGGGGGCCCGAATTGAGGAGGAATGGTTCACCGATCAGTTTAAAGGCCTTCCCATTGCCTGGGAAAAACCTGTTTCAGACCGGATCATCTTTGGACATGCCACAGGGGCAGGGACAGTGAACCGAATCGATGCCATTACCGGAGCCACCCAGACCTCCATGGCGCTAAGACGGTTCTTGAATGAAGAACTTGAACGCATACGAAACCTGAAAATCGATTTATAAACAGTCAGGATGGATCATTATTCAGGTTTTCAAACCCATAACATCTGAACATCAAATGGACACCCATGGGAAATGATGCAAAAAAAATATTCAAGCTGGGTATCATCGCCGATAACCCCATTTTCCGGCAGGTGCTGGGCATCTGTTCAGCCCTGGCGGTCACCAATCTTCTGGTCAATACCCTGTTCATGTGTTTTGGCGTTATTTTTACGACCACCCTGACGAGCCTGACCGTTTCCCTTTTGCGCAATTATATCCCCCAGCGAATCCGGATGATTGTCCAGGTGCTCATCATTGCAAGCTATGTCATGATGGTTGACATCGTCATCAGGGCAACAGCACCGGATATTCACCGGTTTATCGGTCCGTATGTCGGCCTGATCATTACAAACTGCATTATTATGGGCCGTGCTGAAGCCTTTGCCAGCCAGAACAGGCCGCTTCCGTCACTCCTGGACGGGATTGCCTGCGGGCTCGGGTATTCCATCGTTCTGGTGGCCATTGCCGTTGTTCGCGAAATCATGGGGTTCGGCACGATCCTTGGTTATCCCCTGCCGGGGGTAGACATCTGGTGGCACCAGTGGACGATTATGGTCATGCCGCCGGGGGCATTTTTCATGCTTGCCATTGTCACCTGGATTGCCCGGTCAAGAGACAGAGAAGAGGATGCAGCATCATAAAATACCGATTTTGGCATAAAAAAACGATATGGGTATAAAGGAACAATAATGGAGCTTATACACGCCGGCATATTTAAAACATTTTTACTGATCCTGGTCTCTGCCGCATTTACCGATAATATCCTTCTATCCCGCTTTTTAGGCATGTGTTCCTGCCTGGGTGTATCCAAAAGGGTAGACACCAGCCTGGGTCTTGGCCTGGCCGTTATCTTCGTGACGGCCTGTACGTCAGCCATCAATTACCTGGTGTACCAGTATCTTCTGGTCCCCCTGGACATCGCTTATTTAAAATTAATTATATTTATCATCGTCATCGCGGCATTCGTGCAGTTCGTGGAAATGGTGATTGAGCGGGTCTCCATGAAGCTGTATGCGGCTTTGGGTATTTTTCTGCCCTTAATCACCGTCAACTGCGCCATATTGGGCACATCCCTTTTTATGCTCAACAAACCCTATAGCCTGCTCCAGGCATTCGGGTTTGGCCTGGGCAGCGGTTTCGGCTGGTTTCTGGCCATCACCTTAATCGGCGGCATCCGGGAAAAAATAAACGAGTCCGCAGTGCCAAGGGGACTGGAAGGGCCCGGCATCACGCTCATCGTTATCGGAATCATGGCCATGGCTTTTG
>JAUXCK010000150.1 GCA_030618925.1 Desulfobacteraceae bacterium | reverse complement strand
GATTCTGTATCGCCACCCCAGGAACCATCTGTTACAAAGACAGCGTCTGGTTCGCTTATATCTGAGTTCACATACCAGCTGCCATTATCAAAATCCAGCAGCCCTCTCAGATATCCCTGTAAAGTCGCGCTTATAACCAACTCTTCAAAACCATCGAGCGTCTCACCGGAAGCGTTATCTTTGCAAGCCGCAAAAACAATGTATAGAACGGTTAAATCATCTGGCTTAGTAATGATAACGGTTTCCGTCCCACCGCCATCACAGTCCAGGACATGGGTGCCAACACCTGCACTAGGATATGCAGCTTTAAATTGAGTATCAAGATTTTCCAGGGCCGCCGTCCATTTGGGTGTCTCTGTTGCAGGATCAAGTGCTGTATTACCAGATGTACTGCCATGAAAACCGGCATCATAGCCACTCATCGCTGTATCAGCAGCCTCAACCTTATAGAAAAAAACTTTGTCGGGATCCGGTGTGTCTACAAAAGGTGATGTTTTCTCAGTCGCAATTTCAGTATATGTACCAGTTGGCGCATCTGACCGCCATATATCAAAAGTTGTCGCCGAAGTCCCGTCCGCCCACTCATCCCATGTCACGGTCACTGAGCTTCCTTCACCATCAGTTGCATTAATTGGATATGTTGGCGCTGGACCACACCCCATCATCACCAGACCGACCCCCATGACGAGAATTAATATACACGTATAAACATTTTTCATATCTCATTTCTCCTTTTCTTAAGCTGGTTAGACCAAAACTGCAACTATACCCTTGTCACATTCCCCTCTTCCCGTCTGATGTGGGATCAAGCAGGATCTTTCCGGCGCCTTTATCACCTCCTCCCGTTATTCCAATCAATCATCAGTTCTGATTTTGTTAAAAATTCGAAAATATGATAAATGCCGAGACAATGGCAATGTATAATTGTTTGTATGTATGTTTAAACCTTGTTTACATAAAAAATCAGATGTGTCAACAAAATTTTTCTGATCTTATTGACCTTATCAATCTTTGGTTGATCTGTATCGACCCTAGAGAAATCGCTGATTATAAATTGACTGACACGTCAATCAATAAAATATCATTAAAATTATCTAACCTCGAATTCAATGTCAAGTCTAAAAATAAATTTAATCATGGTTTTACAGGTCGCCAATCCGAAATATACCTTAACGATGGGTAAACCGGTGTATAGAACTTCTACAATTACCCATAAGGCCTTAATTGCTTAAACATAAATTGGTTCTGAGCACTATTCTCAGCATTTTGCGGCCGATCATGCCTAAACGCCCTTATTCGTCATTAAATGGCCTGCATCCCGCCCCGCACGGGCTCAGGGGATCGGAATTTGAACCAGAATCCGTGGCGCCTCATCCATATCCAGCCAAATGGTGATGTAAATCTTTGTGCATGTCCAATGACTTATCTGAATAACACAACTAAATTATTTATTTTTTGTGCGTTTTCTGTTATAATTGGTTTAAATTATACCAAAGCAATGAAAAATCAGACCCTGCGGGACTTCTAAATGTATCTTTCCCATTACAATTTAAAAGAGAAGCCGTTTCAAATAAGCACCGATCCCAAATTTCTATGGATGGGTGAAAAACACCAGGAAGCGTTGGCAACCCTGAAATACGGTATTCAGGACAACAAGGGATTTCTCTTTTTAACCGGTGATATCGGGACCGGAAAGACTACACTCATCAACGGCCTCCTGAACAGCCTGAATGAAGATGTCATTGTTGCCGTTATTCCAGACCCGAATCTGGACAATATTGATTTCTTTAAAATTATTGCAAATGATTTTAATATCGATAAAAATTTTGACGGCAAGGGAGAGTTTCTCCTCGTTTTTCGCGATTTTCTCTATGGGGCCCATGATGATGGCAGAAAAGTATTGCTGATTATTGATGAATCGCAAAGACTCGGCGACATGCTGCTTGAAGAAATTCGCCTGCTGTCAAACATAGAAAAACAAAATACAAAACTCATTAATATCTTCTTCGTGGGCCAGCAGGAATTCAACGATATTATCCTTAAACCTGAAAATAAAGCGCTTCGGCAACGCATTACTGTTAATTACAGCCTTTCACCTTTAACGATGGCTGAAACCGATGAGTATATAAAATACCGCCTGAGTGTTGCCGGGGCAGACAAATTCATTTTCAACACTTCGGCCGTACATGAAATATATCTATTTTCAGAAGGTTATCCCCGTCTCATCAATACCATCTGTGATCGTGCCCTTTTAACGGGCTACGTCAAGGAGGCGGCAAGGATTGATGACAGGATTATTTCAGAATGTGCCCAGGACCTCAGAATTGAAAGCCCGACAAATAAAAAAAACCCCGCCCGACTACCGGACATAGAATTTGAAGTGCCGCCTGAAATCGGTGAGCCGGTGAATGGCATCGAATTCACCATCATCGAGGAGGAAGACGCTCTCGAGCTGGAAATACAAGATACGCAAACAGCCGCAGATCAAACATATGATGACATTGAAGAAAAATTCCTGACCATCGATGCCGTGGAGATCACATTTGACAAAGGGCCGGGCAAAGGCGAACGGGCCAGGTTAGATGTCAGCTCTCAGGACCATCATAAACTGACTTTTATCATACCCGATAGCGACAAAAGGGTCATTGAATATCTGGGAAAGGGAGTCGAGCTGAGCAATCTTCAATTTTTTTCCCCGATCGCTGTCTTAAAAGGGAAAGGTGTTGTTTCCGAAAACATGGAAATCGCCTCAGGCTCCAAAAAAGGCAATTTTCAAATCGATATAAACATCATCAGTATATAGGCAGCCCTTATACATGGACACCAAATCGTTTTTTTAACCCCTACCGAAATTCCCCATTGTCCGATTCTCGAATATCATGGTCCAGGTCCCCCATGATTCCATATTCTCCTGACAGTGTGATTGTATTGTTTTTTTCCAAGCTCCCATTGTATTGGTCGGGATCCCCGCCGTTGTCGATAAAAAATGACAGACTGCTGCCGCCATGGTAGTGATTCCCGCCAATTTTATTTTCATCCTGAAAAAAATATTGATCTGTCCCGGATTGATCGATAAAAATAGAAAAGCCGTTATGAGCCGCTGCGGCCTGAGAGAAAAACTGCATGCGGGCATCATACAGGTCATCCCCTTTTTTATCGATAAGGGCAGCCGCCCCTTTATCCCAGGCTGCCCCCTGAAGGGCGCCCACCTGCCCTGAGTACCAATCATCTCCACCGTCATCGATCAGAATTCCCAATGCTGAATGGGCTGAAAAGCCCTGGCCATAGCGTGAGCCAATATAGACATCATCCCCATTGCCTGAGTTTTTTAAAACACCCATCCCGAAAAAATAGCCGCCCCCCTGAGAAAAGTTACCCGCCTCAAACCGGTCCTGACCGTTCGCATCAATCAAGGCGCCTATCCCGCCTGACGTGTATCCCCGCAACCCGAAACCAAACCCCTGGGACAAACCGCTGAAAACACCATTCGACCCATATGAGCTCTGGTATTTCCCGGTCGCATAATAGGTGTCATCCCCCTTAACGTCGAGCAATACCCCCACACCTTTGGGGCCGCCGACCCCCTGAGCCAATAAGTGGGACTGGTACCTGTCCCTCCCACCGGCATCAACCAGCAGGCCAAGCCCCCAGAAACCGAGCCCCTGGGAAAGCTCCTGACTAAAATACCGATCATCGCCACCCTCATCTACCAGGATACCTGCACCCATCAGCCCGGTCCCCTGAGAAAAGGCTGTGCCTGTATAAATGTCATCCCCCTGCATATCAATTAAAATGCCGACCCCTAAAAATCCACTCCCCTGTGATATAACCGCTGTGGCGCCATACTGATCATCCCCATTAAAATCCATGACCATGGATATGGGACACTGCCGGCTGGCTGCGCCAGCGCCGTTTGCATAAAAATCATTGCCCCCCACATCGACAATAACGGCTGCATCCAAATCATACCAATTGACCCCATGGCCGCCCACCACCAATTGCCCTGCGGAACATTTATCATGATAGAGTACTTCCCCTTTGACGCCTTTTACCAAAACAGGTTCCTCGGGATGAAATCCCATGAGGGAAGTTCTAAAGGCAGCAAGCCATTTTCTGTCCGTCAGGGCTGCAAGTATTTCCGCCGACTTCAAAAGGGCCGTATAATCAATATCATGGGCCAGCTGCATCATTTTAAAACTGGTCTGCATCTCTGATTCATCATCTTTGCTGTCACCACTTGAGGATGCAATCAGCCCGTCCACCAGATCCTTGATATGGGCTGCCAGAAACAACTGTTCAGGCTCTCCCAGCGCAGAAAAGGCCAGGTCCCTGTAAACCAGAGCCGAATCGACTGTGGCTTTGATAAACTGAAAATGAATCTCTGGATTTTCTGATTTTGGATACTGCACCGGTTCCCGGGTTACACCATTGTCTTCGTCAAGAAGAATTGCCATCTCCCGAATTAAGCCGGAGAGATTCCATTGTTTTCCATGTTCTTCCAGGGACTGCATGATATTATCCGCAATGACAGGGAGTTTAACAGGGTCCCGGTGAAGATATTGGAACAGTTTCAATCGAAAGCCATCATCCCGGAGTTCGTCTTCAGAATAGCGGCTCAATAGATCTTTGTACGGATCGCTGATATTAAAATCTTCTATCAACCCTTCGAAGAACGGGATGAAGGGGTCTGATAGTTTTTCGTACCCAGGAAAAAGCCGGTCATTCTGAATGTGATTCTTTCTTTGAAAGTAGGGATACCTGTAAAGGACTGTGTCAATGTCCAGCAGGACGATCTTTTTTTCGATTGAGATGACCAGGGTTTCACCGAGCGGCTGATTTGCCAGAAGCTGATCGAACCCTTCCCGGCCGGCAACCGCTATTTCCCCCCCGTTTTTTTGCCCGGAAAATTCGGTTGTCTCCCGCAGCAGTTTTAGATGCAGTTTCTCGCCAATTTGTTTTTCGAATTTCACATGGTCTCGAAATGATCTTAAAATGACCTTTCCGGGTTGATTCGTCATCTTGTTTGAATCATATTCGATAATAATATCGCCGACCCTCAGGTCTGATTTTTGTGCACTCGACCCCTGAAGAACCGTTTCGACCTTTAATCCTTTTGAGGTGCCTTTATCCTGAAATTCATAGGGGACAGGGACGACCCTTACGCCGATCCCCAGAGAAGGCGATTCAATTGTTTCGGCCGGTGCCGTGACCATTGCCATATGGGTGCAGGCCGTCAGCATTAAGAAACAAACCGGCACACAGACTCGAATCATATGTTTGTAAAATTTTACCATTTGTCGTGCGTTTCTATTTTAGAGAACCCGGTGCCTGTTACACTAGAAAATCACCTTCTCCTCTTCCAGTTCCTTTATGTCATCCAGACTCATCCCCAGCAACCCACAAAAAATATCTTCATTATTTTGACCCAGAAGCGGTGCATGGCAATGAATACCTGCCGGTGTTTCGGAAAGTTTCCAGGGAGGCGCAACCACCCAATCCTTTCCAATGACCGGATGGTCTACTTCCTTGAAAACCTCCCGCTGATTGAGATGAGGATCCTTGAAAAGTGCTTCTCCACTCATGGAAGGGGCTGCAGCCACGCCCTCGTCCTGAAGTGCTTCCATGACATCGGTATCGGTTTTATCTTTGGTCCATCCGCTTATGATAAGATCCAGTTCATCCTGGTTTTTCCATCTTGAAGACCCATCTGAAAATCTTTCATCCAGGAGCAGATCCGGCTTTCCCATTGCCCGGCAAAGGGCATGCCACTCCTCATCACTGGATACGGCAATACTTATCCAGCTATCCTCTCGTACACAGCGGTAGCAATTATGCGGCGCCATGATGCTGTCTCTGTTCCCCTTTCGGGTCTGCACTCTTGAATTCATGATATAATCCAGAAACACATCTCCGCTCAGCGCAGCAATGGTTTCCTGGGAGGAAAGGTCCATGTACTGACCCTCCCCGGATCTTTGCCGGTACAGCAGTGCCGCCAGAATGGCAAAAGCGGACATCGTGGCGCTCCTGAGGTCTATCGAGCCCATAAAATTGCTGGGCGGCCAATCCTCGTATCCGGTGATGTGAGGGAGTCCGGCCATTGCAGCAAAAGTCGGCGCATACCCTATATATTCTCTCTGGGGGCCGGTTTGCCCGCAGGCAGAGGAAGACAGGTAGATCAATTCCTGTTTGACTTCTTTTAAGACATCATACCCCAGCCCCAATCTGGATATGACCCCGGGCCGCATATTCTCGACGACAACATCACTGGCCCTGACCAGTTCCTTTGCGATCTCTATGGCCTTTGGCTTTTTAAGATTGAGCGTCACGCTCTTTTTATTGAGGTTCAGTGTGTTGAACACCGATGATTCATTGGGCGTGGCAAAATTTCTGCCGGTGGTAAAAGAGATGTACCTGGAATGATCGATATATGTCTGACTTTCAACCTTGATAATATCAGCGCCCAGAAAACCGAGCAGACAGGTTGCATACGGGCCTGCCCACGCTGATGTAAATTCTGTAATCCTGATACCCTTCAGGGGTCCCCCGTTCATGTATTTGCCTCCATCAGTTAGCGTTATATCACCCCTGTCTCCCTTAGCTGCGCAAAATCATCACCCGTATAACCCAGCCGTCCGCAATATATTTCCTCATTGTGCTGACCCAGCAGCGGTGCGGGCCGATCCAGGCGCCAGGGGGTTTTGGACAATTTAAAAGGGGCGGAAGGAAATTTTTTCAGCCTGCCCGCCTCCGGATGCACCATCTCCTCAAAAAACTTCCGGGCTTCCATC
>JAUXCK010000229.1 GCA_030618925.1 Desulfobacteraceae bacterium | reverse complement strand
TCCATGTACGATGATTGAGCCAATGGTCTGGGACTGAAAAAAATTATAATCATGGTGCAAAGGATTGAAATCCCCTGAACCGGCAGCATATTTGACGAGTTGGGAGACACCCGGCTTCTTCTTGAGTTCCGGTATGGCATCCCCTTCCTGAATACTTTCCCATGTAAGTGTCATTTTTTAACCCTCCCCTAATAAAAAATAGTCTGCCCGCGTTGAATGGCAACAAGCTTATCTTCCTGGTTTGTATACGAAATCTCCGTTGTAACAATAAGCATCTTCCCGAGGCTCTTGGTATCCTTTACCTCCAGGTTCTTCAACCGGTTCACCACGGTGAGGGTGTCACCGGCACAGATTGAATCCAGATACTCGGTCTCCGTACCACCGTCAAGAAGGCCGCTAAGTCCGGGATTGATGTCCGGACTGGAATCGAGTGGAAAAGAAAACGTATCCTCAGATTTACCCGGTATGAACACCGGTGTGCCGAGGTAGGTGGGAGGGGCCGGCAGATTGCGATAGCCCGCTTCTTGAGCCGCATCAATATCAAAGTACACCGGATCTGTATACCCGACACCCCTGGCAAATGCCCGAACACTGGTTGTTGTCACTTCATACTTCCAGGGTGGGGATTCCCATCCGATCTTCGCCCGCATTTCATCACTTATCTCAAATTGTTCAGCCATACGGTAACCTCCTTAGTTTTGTTAATAGATTATGCCCGCCCCGGATAAACCGGCGCCAGGCAGTAATTTAAGCACGAATTTCGATATTCTGCGGTTCTCTTTTTTTGCTGTTCGCTTTTCCCTTCTGTCCTGCGATTCATCGCTCCTCTTTATATAATTGACAGAGCGAAGCGATACCTTCCTTCGACATTCGACATTCTGCTGTTCTGCAGTTCGTTTTCCCCCCTCATGAGCCGCCTGTCACCTCAATCACCTGTCCGGACACGTAGTCTGAAAGCGGTGAGGCCAGAAACAATATGGCGCCTGCTGCTTCATCCACCGTCCCGGGCCTTCCCAGAGGGTGGCCTTGCCTGAGTGCTTCCTGTCGGGCTGCCGGGATTCCAACAGCCACTTCCTTCCCATGCCGATGGAGTGTTTCGGCGTTTTCTTTGGCCTTTGTCAAGCGCGTATCGATCCAGCCATACGCAATTGCATTGACCTGGACATTGAATCGACCCCATTCCCTTGACATAGTTCTGGTCAGACCCAGAATTCCTGATTTGGCTGAAGAATAATTGGCCTGCCCCACGCCGCCCCTGGTGCCGGATACCGAGGAAATATTGATGATCTTGCGTGCCACGACGCGACCCTCGGCCTGCTCTTTTTTGGCGGCATCTCTAAAAAAAGGTGCTGCTGCCCTGATGATCCGAAACGGCGCTTTGAGATGCAGATCCAGCATGGCATCCCACATTTCGTCCGTCATGTTGTGAACCATTTTATCCCAGGTGTAGCCGGCATTGTTGACAATAATATGAACAGCGCCCCATTCATCTGCAGCGGCCTTGACAATGCCTTCAGAAAACTCCGGTGTGGTCGCATCTCCAACATAGGCCACAGCCTTGCCTCCGGATTTATTGATATCCGCAGCTGTTTCTTCTGCAGGGCCTGCATCAATGTCGCTAACCACCACATTTGCACCCTCCTGGGAAAACAACCTGGCAGCGGCCTGTCCAATGCCTCTTCCAGATCCGGTAATAATGGCGACCTTGCCTTCAAGCATTTTTTCCATTCTCTTCCTCCCGGATTTAATTTGTTTATGCAGTCAATTGCCCCTTCCGGTCCATATTCCTGCACATTGCCATATTCCTAGACATTAATTGATTCTTTTTATTTAAGGAATGGTTATTATCACAAAAGGTTTAGAGAATACAAATATTTATTTTAGCAAGGTCAGGGAAAAAATTGCTGGATATTGCTCAAGTGAGAAATTCCGTAACAACCTCTGCAACCGCCTCCGGGTGATCCAGATGAAGATGATGCCCCCCGGGCAGGGTGCGGGAATCCAAATTTTTTATGTACGAACAGCGGGACGAGAAACCCGCTCTTCCTCCCAGGTATCCCTGTTCCCCGAGAATCAGCAATACCGGGGCTGTAATTCGGGTCAGATAAGGCAGAACCTGTTCATCTGTCATGTAAAGGGGTGATATCATCCTCAAACGGGGGTCGCTTCGCCAGGTCACCCCGTTGTCGACCTCTCTTGATCCCCTTCGAACCAGGGCCTCAATCGCCCCGGACGCTATCCCTCCCCTTTTTGTCCGGGCGTTGATCATCGTTTCAATGTCTTTGTAAACCGGCATTTTTTTATCTTTAAATCGGCTCATTTCATGAACCGATCTCAATAGATAATCGGGCGCCCTCTCCACTGCCCTTGTTGACGGGCCAATACCTTCGATCAGTGCCAACCGATAAATACGCTCCGGAATCGTTCCTGCAGCCATGCTGGCGATACCGGCGCCAAGTGAATGGCCGAGAAATGTAAATTTTTCCCATTGCAGTTCATCAACAACCGCTATCACATCAGCAATATAGTCAATATAATGATATTTCATGCCCGGGGGCCGGTGATCTGATCGGCCGTGACCCGGCAAATCAAGTGAAATGAAGTTCAGATGAGACAAAAGTGGCGCAAGATGATCAAAAGTGGCCGCATTATCCAGCCACCCGTGCAGTCCCAGTACCGGGAGCCCTGCCGGATCACCCCACCTTTTGGCAGCAAGATTCAGGAAAGGCGTTTTGATGACAATGTCATTCGGAGCCCTAACATCCATCATTACTAAAATATCCTCCTTTAAAATTGACGCAATGATAGAGCACGGGCCATGAAATTTCAAACAAATTATGGTCAGGCGTTCCTGATTATTTTAATCAGGGTTTTAATTTGGCGAGGCTGCTTTGGATTTAAGATACGCTGCCAGACTCTTGATGGCGGTTGCCATTTTTTCATCCGACTTTGCCATCAGTTCATTGACATCTGCCTGACGTCTCTGATTTTCAGCAATATTTTTAAGCAATTTCTGAAATGTCGGAGAAAGACCATCCAGAAATTCGATCAACAACTCCAATTCGTGAGAACGGGTCTTTTTGGGTCTTTTTCGATCATAGGAATTCCATTTCTTACTGCTGGCAAACTGATAGCTGTCATAACGATACCGCTGTCCGTTATACCCGCCCTGCCTGTTGTTTCCCTGGTGTTTGAGATTGCCGTTTCGATGATTGTTTGTAAAATCGTCCACATGACTCTCCTTGGTTGGCACTATCCTGATAACGAATCAGCTAAAGCGAAAATTGTATCAGCACAATGGTGATACGAAACCAATCTTACAGGTTCCGTTTTTATATTCATCCAGATTCATATAAAATTAAATCTGACAGGAAAAATTACCTTTCAATTGGATGGCTCATAAACATATGTTAAAACAAATAGTTATAAGTATTAAACCCATGCATTTCAGATAGCGGCAGGCGTTTACCTTCTGATTTCTCTCTATGTGGTTTATGATTGTGTATGAATTCTTATTAATGAACATTGATTACACTAGAAAAATACATTTGTCAATACAAATATGAGTTTTTTTGCCGGGATTTACCATAAATCCATTTAACTCCGCTTCCCTGCCTGTGGCGGTATCAACCGAACATTCCCTAATCAGGGTAAGGTTTTTGTTGAGGCAACAAGATATTGAAGGTAAGATTTATTGCTGCGGCAATACGGGGGAAAAATAGTTGACGTCAATCAAATGATATAGTACTGACAGTTTCGTAAAAAATCTAATTTCCTGTTTTGTCGTCATTCCGGCGTAAGTCGGGCACGCAGTGAAGCTTTAGCGCTATCCAGTAATTTCAATAGGTTCTGGAGTTCGGCGTTCGCCGGAGTGACGGGGTTGGGACTTTTTACGAGACTGTCAGTATTGATTGTTTAACGCCTGAATTGGGCAGGGAGGAATCATGAACAGCCGTGAACGCATATTCAATATTATTGCCGGACAGGAAGCAGACCGCTGCGGATTCTGGCTTGGGAACCCAGATCACCAGAGCTGGGAGATCTATAAAAAATACTTTGGCACCCAGTCAAAGGAAGACATCCGGCAGAAACTTGATGATGATATCAGGTGGATATCTCCCCAGTTCCTCCTGGGCACATACCGTCAGGTGGAAAACCTGGAGATGTTTCTTGCCAGTATTGCCAAAACATCCCATGGACAGACCGGCCCGTTTTCAAATTGTGACAGCGTAGAGGAAGTAAAGTCATTTAAGTGGCCTGATGCCCGTCAGCTGAATTTCGATGATGCGCTTGATCGGCTGAGGCGTACTGGAGGCACATACCGGCTAAGCGGTTTCTGGACCTGCTTTTACCACAACTGCATGGATCTTTTCGGGATGGAGAATTATATGATAAACATGATTACTCAACCGGAGATTGTCCATGCTGTAACAGACCATATATGTGAGTTCTATTATGAAGCAAACGAACGCTTTTTTGCTGCTGCCGGAGATCTAATGGATGGATTCTTCTTTGGTAATGATTTCGGTACCCAGGATAACCTGATATGCGGTCCGGATCTGTTTGAAGAGTTCATCATGCCCTGGTTTCGAAAATTCGTTAATCAAGGTCATGAGCACGGATACCAGGTTATTCTGCATTCTTGTGGTGCCATTCATACGGTGATCAAGGACTTGATCGACGCAGGGGTGGATTGTCTGCACCCGCTGCAGGCAAAAGCAAAAAATATGGATGCCGAAACACTGTCCAGGGATTTTAAGGGAAAAATTGCGTTCATGGGCGGCATTGACACACAGGATCTGCTTGTCAATACTGCCCCGGATGGGGTGAAAGACGAGGTTGAACGGGTAAAAAAACTGCTGGGACCCCATCTGATCGTAAGCCCCAGCCACGAAGCGCTCCTGCCTGATGTCCCGCCTGAAAATGTTGTGGCCATGGCTGAAGCAGCTGTTGCCGGATAGTAGCCAGGCCGGGATCCAGGGTCACCCAATGTTTATCGATTTTTTTGATTCCGGGTCTCGTCCGGCCAAAATCAATGAATTAAAAATCTGAAACTTGAGAAAAAAATAGGCGTATCGTCAGTATGGTTGGCAACGGCATTAATGATTCTCTGGTACTGGCCTCGGGAGATATCAGTATCGCCTTGGAGGGGGAGGGGAAAGATGCTGCCGGCACGCATACACAATGGGAGAGTGCACTGCTCGTTGTTCTTAATGCCGGCAGCCGGTTGAAACGCAATTGTCGGGCTTGGTGGCGCGTCCAGTAAAAAATAACTGAACTTTTCATGTTGCAGCGGGCTGATCATCCTGATTTGGGACCTTTATATGTCCCATGGCACCGCACACTGAGCATT
>JAUXCK010000084.1 GCA_030618925.1 Desulfobacteraceae bacterium | reverse complement strand
TGTAGATAGTGTCCAAAAAATTAGTCTCATTTTAAGAATAAGTTCCGAGGTCTGTAATTAGGTTTTTATATACACAACTTGTATTGACAAGTTGTTTTGAGTTCAATATATTGTTTGGCATGATTATATAAAAAGGTGATATTCCAATCTGCTGAAAAATAAATTTAATATGGCAATCAATTATAAAGGAAGTATTTATGTTTTACGCAGCCATTTATACCCCCTCAAAAACAAAAAAAATAGATCCTCTTGCTGAAAAATTTATCGGCAATGAAATCATCATTCAAAGCGGCTGGGTCGCCCGAAAAGGAAGATTCAAAGGGCAATTATGCTATGTACCCGGTTTTAACACTACCTATATCATTCCGGAATCTGATCTGAAGGGCTTAAAGCCAAGTTCTTTAAGCCGATGGAACGAATTCCGTAACAATCTGAAATACTATGTAACCGTTTGATGCGCTAAAAAAGCATCTGAAATTTGAGGATTAAGTTCAAATCGTTTTTTATCATGTGGATCTTTATAAGGCATTATAGTTTATACAATCCGAGGTTCGTTTTGGCATCCGCATGCAATTTTTTATGTGCTTTTTTCAGCTCTCCTGATTGCTGGTACCAGTCGGCCAGTTCATAAGCATCCTGGATCTGAATGATCTGTCCTTTCATTTCTCATTCAACTCCCTATAAAAATACCCATCCTTACTCTTTGACGATACTGAGATCTTCTTTTTTCCCAAATAAAATTCGATCAAGCGCCCGATGGGTGAAATAGGGATCGTCATTTCTTAAATAGGGCAGCATAATTTTTTTCTTCCTCAGCAACTCCCTGGAGATATCGGCGATGATGATATCCTCTTTATAAAGTTTGGCTTTCTTTATTTGTAGGCCAAACGGATTTATTATTTCACTGCCACCCCAGAACTGATAAGTTTTTCTAGTTTTGGGCGCCAGAAAGATATCATCCATATCGGGTTGTTTTTTTTCTGTCCCTTTTCCTTTTTTCTTGTCAGGGAGTCTTCTTGCATCCAGGCCTTCTTCCCCCACACGGTTGGCGCATATATTATAAATTCCAAAAATGCGTGAGTAGAATTTATTGATGATTTCCCAGCTTTCGATATTACTGAACTCGTCCGCCATCGAGCCCTGGGACGAGTTGAAGATAGTGATAAAGATGTCGGCCTTTTGGGTTACACCGAGGTATGGAATGGAAGGATGCCACACATCGTTACAGATAAAAACAGCAACATTAAAATCATAGAGTTTGAAGACCGGCACCTGCTTACCGTTTGAAAACAATTTACGCTCTTCAAATACACCATAGTTAGGTAAATTGAGTTTACGATAGGCAAACAGAATCTCACCGTCCACTGCAATCAAGGCTGAATTGTAAAAATTCATCGAACTGGATTCCTCGATAAACCCGACCACAGCGGCTGTCCCTTTAGTGACCGACGCAATCCGCTTGATTTCAGGGGAGTCGATCTTAAGCGCCACTTCATGGTAGTTTGCGCCTACAAAATAACCGGTTAGCGCCAGCTCAGGAAAAACAATGAGCTCTGCGTCTTTTTCTTTGCAATGATTAATTTTTGAAATCACATCCTCAATGTTTGTTTGAACATCGAGTAGAACAGGATTAGTTTGACAGATGGCAACTTTCATTTGTTGTAAACTCCTTTGCTATAAGGCATTGGTCAAAGGTTAGTTCTCAACAACAATAGCGTGCACGGCATCGGCCACATCCTTGGGCAAAGGTTCGGGTTTGTGTTCGGCCAGTATCTGATCCACAGACTCCGACGCCCGTTTCCCAAGGCTTTTTCCGCCTTTGCTTTTCCATCCATTGTAATTGGAACGATCAAACAGTTTAGGATACCAGCGTTCTTTAAAATGTTTCAAGGTATGCGGATTATCCAGATACTGACCGTCCGGCCCCACCTCGTCAATCAGATCAAGTGCCAGGGTTTCATCATTAATTTCGATACCTTTCATAAATGCACTCAGCCAATCCAGAATTTCATTGCAAATCACCACTTGGGGCAATGACCCGCAAAGCCCGGATTCCAGATAGCCCACATCATGAACAAGATTTCCACCGAAAAGGGCATCTGTAAAAAGTGTCAGGGCTGCTTCTATGGCGGCCTGCTGATCCACCAGTTTTGATTCACTGCATCCGGCCAGACTAAACATGGGCAACCCCAGATAATGAACAAAATCGATAGACTGAGCACGTTTTTGCGGATCGGCATAGGGTTGTACCATTGTTTTCATGTCCAGCATATTACCCCCCCAGCCGGGC
Organism: Desulfobacteraceae bacterium; assembly: GCA_030618925.1. Classification (GTDB taxonomy): domain Bacteria; phylum Desulfobacterota; class Desulfobacteria; order Desulfobacterales; family SURF-7; genus JAUXCK01. The sequence goes on along the minus strand of JAUXCK010000084.1, from coordinate 6,695 downwards.
ATGATAAACGGAGCCCCCTCGCGTTTTAATTGAGATAAAACCAGTCCCGTGAGAACCCCCGCGTAATTGACGGCCATGGTCCCGGCTATTGTTATGGGCGCGGTGACGCCTCCCTGGGCCGAAGGGATATAGGTAAACGGCAATCCTTTTTCAGACAGATAAAGCAGTTTTTGAAGTGCCTCTTCATTATGCCGCAGGCCGGTGGTCACATTGATATAGCAGGCGGCAAAAGGCCGACACCTCAGGGTATCTTCTCCGCCAGCCACAATCTCAGCCATTTTAACCGCATCGGCACAACCCGAAAATTCGGTGGTCACATAAATAATCGGTTTTGTGGTATTGTTGAGCATCACTTCCATTTCATAGCGGTCCAGTCTTTCCTGGGGTACATCGGACGGCAGAAACATACTCATGACAAAATCGATATGATCCAGTGAGTCACAAACAGTCATGCCTTCGGTGATATCCTGGAGGACTGCCTGCCGACGTTCACCGGTGCGGTGGTCGATAATGTTCAGACAGTCCGAGCCGGTGCCGAAATAACTTCGATATCCGCCGACCTGCATCACCCGGTTGCCCATTCTGTCGTATAAAGACAAATTTTTCGGTACTGTGCTGAACGCCTTTTCCACCATGCCTGAAGGAATCCGCACCCGGTTGCCGTTGGTCACATAGGCACCGGCCTTTTTTAAAATGTCCACGGCATCCTGGTCATAAAGGCAGACACCCGTCCGTTCCAGTATCTCCAAACAGGCCCAGTAAATCTTTTGGCACTGTTCATCTGCTAGTTTTTTTGCAAAAGGGCTGTTAAGCGCCTGCTCGTTACTGCATATGCTCGCCATTAAACTTCTCCTGAAATAAGGGTTTTTGCAATTCTTACCGCCGATCCCGCATCCGGGCCATAACCGTCTGCACCGATCTCATCTGAAAATTCCTCAGTAACAGGCGCTCCCCCCACAAGGACTTTTACTCGATCTCTGAGGCCTTCGCTATTTAGTGCAGAAATAACATCTGCCATCATCGGCATCGTGGTTGTGAGCAGGGCGGACATGGCCAGGATCGTGGCGTTGTTGTCCCGAACCGCAGAGACAAATTTATGCGGATCAACATCCGTCCCCAGATCAACAACTTCAAACCCGGCTCCCTCCATCAGCATCTTGACAAGATTTTTGCCGATATCGTGCTGATCCCCCTGCACCGTACCGATCACCAGGACACCAATCCCACCGGAATCCTCTTCAGTAAGATGGGGTTTAAGGATCTGAGCACCCGAATTCATTGCCCTGGCCGACATGAGCACTTCGGGTATAAACATATCTTCCGCTTCCATTTTTTTGCCTACTTCATCCATTCCTGCTATAAGCCCTTTATTCATAATATCGCCGGCTTTTTCCCCGGTGCTGATCGCTTCCAATACAAGCAGTTTAACTTCAGGTTCATCGCCTTTTAATACGGCGCTGATAATGTTTGTGATATCCAACATGTCTTATCAATCTCCTTTGTATTTCCTAATATAGATAAACTAAAACAAAAATGACCGTCCCGTATTTTTTAAGGTATGGTCGTCTCTCATATAATTGGCATTGCTCCCGTTTCGTTTGATGACGTCAAGGCCTTCCGGATCATAGGATTCTACATGAAAAGACGGCATATCTTTTGGACTTGTTTCACGGCATAGTTCGATATGTCGTTCAAGTTTTTCAATGGAAAAAGACACCAGTTCTTTTAAAAATCCGAATGCATGGCGCATCTGGTGAAATCCGTAGTTTTTCATTATTGCAAAACCGTATTTTGCCTCTTTTTCTGCTGTATTGTTCGGTTTTTCCTGGCTGGTTGTACAGGCGGTCTGTATCGAGGGCAGTCCCAGTTTTTTGTTTACCTTCTCCATCAAAAGATTGGCAATATTATGTGAGATCAGTCCCAGATCCACCGCATAGTTTTTATTGATATTGGCAATTGACGGCAAGCCGGCATGAACCACCATTATGCCGGGATTGACAAGCTGGGCAAGGGTAATGCCGAACAGGGCCTCCGCATGGGTCAGGGTCAGCAGGGCGGACATGGAATAGGGGCCGGAAAGACCCGCCATGGGCATGGTGGAGACATAGATCGGCAATCCTTTTTTGACACATGACAAAAAAGGATCGATCATACTTTCTATAATATTTAGGGGACTGTTGATAATGGAAAACTGAACGGTGAGGTTTCTTCTGATATCATAGATTTCTTTTGCCCTCGCAATGCCTTCATCTGTGATCGCTGCAATATATATGGGTTTTTGGCAATGTTCGATGATGGCATCCATCACTTTTACTTCCTGCTGGGGAAGCAATACCCCCCGGGCCATGAAATCGATCACGTCCGCGTCATTTACGATTTTTGCAATCTTTATCAGGTGGTCCAAGGTGGGGGGGATCAACTCGCCGCTCTCTTCGTCATAAACAAAAGGGGCGGTCCCCCCCACCCCAAAGGAGTTTTCCGAAATCCAGAACTGATCTCTTTTGGGTGTTGTGTTTAAAGCCTGCTCAACCAACGGAGAAAGCACATGGATGTGCCCGGTGGTTTCATCAAAGGCCGCAAGTCCGGTGTCTTCGAATATCTGTCGGACTTCTGCGGATTCGCATTTTACCCCCACTTCCTCTAATACAACAAGCGCATCCGGATGGATTCTTTCTATAAGTTCACTATTTTCCAGGTTCATGTATTCTCTTTTCCCGCCTTGTAAAATCCATTAAACTCATTTACACCTCCAAACTTAGGTAACTTTTAACTATACCGTTAAGTGAAGACCATCATAGGCAAAAATGACATTGTCATACTTCTTTTGCAGGTCAAAATAATCGTCAAAACTTCTATTCCAGTACTCTTCAAGATGGACAAACAGCACCTGTTTTGCCTTAATTCTTTTTGTGAGTGCTAAGGTCTGTTCAAATGTATAGAGCGTCGTTCTTGAAATATGATCCTCCGGATAGACAAAATCGTGTTTAAGACCATCCTCAAAAATTCCCGGCTGAATAACCAGTAAATCCGCATCCCAAAGCTCTTGTCGCTCTTCGGGAAAGGGCTTTATGTCGCATGGTGCATACACGATTTTTTTGCCATGTTTTTCAAAAACATATATGTATGAAACCTGAGTGTCATGGAATACCGGCACAGCTGTTATCCTGATCTCTCCGATGGACAATCCATAGTTAAACCGGGAGGATTTAACAAAACCCTGCATCTCATAGTAATCAAATAACGGGCCGTATACGGATTGGATATCTGTTAAACGGTTGGCAAGCATTCCGGGCAGTACCAGCCTGAGCTGTTTGTCCGGGTATGCTTCCCATGTCCGAAAATCCAGGGTGATCTGTTCAATAACACGAATACCCTCCACATGATCAGGATCAAGATGGGTAAGCATCAGATTGTCAACAGCCTCTATATTCGCCATATTGAGCTGCATTGCAATTTCAGCCGGTGTATCAATCAAAAGGTTTTCGTCATGAATAAATGCAGCCGGCCCTGTTCTTGCGTAGGGAGATCCTTTTTCTCTGGCCTCTTTACATATTGGGCAATCACATATTGGCTTGGGGATGACTGCACATCCCCCTGATCCGAGAATTGTTATATCCATCGTATTGTCATCACCAAATCAAGCGACCTTTTTCTCCTTTTCGCCTTTTTCACTTCGATCATGTTTCAGATCTCCATCCACCGTACCCCTGACCTTCTCTCTTTCCTCTGCAAAATCAAATCCGGTCCATATGCCGATTGAACCGAGGATGGAATCCTGGGGATGATATTTGCGAAATATTTTGAAATAATAGGCGGCTTCCTTGCTGTTGATGGTTGCTTTGGGATTTTGAGCTTTTATCCGTTCATACTCGTCATCACCCATCTGTTTGGCTGCCAGCTCTCCCAGATCTTCACACCCTGCGCCCTGGGTATACTGGACCTTGTAACGCCATAAAATTTCGTCCGGCAGGTAATGGGTGTTTTCAAATGCCTTACGAAAAATCCATTTTTCGATCTTGGCGCCGTTATGCTCCCGTATTTTGAGTTCCGGTGGAATTTTCATGGAAAGGTCCACCATGGCCACATCAAGAAAAGGGACTCTCAGTTCAAGGCTGAAAAACATCCCCATCCTGTCGGCCCGCTGCAGGTTGATGTTGTGCAAGTTCCCGATGCAGCGTCTGGCCTCCAGATTCAGTTTGTCAACAGGGAAATTTTTCATATAATGATATCCCGTAAACAGTTCGTCCGCGCCTTCTCCAGTGAGCACAACAGTTACATAGTCAGCGGCCATCTTACACGTGAAATAGCAGGGAATCGCGCATCTCACCAAAGAGGGGTCATAGCTTTCAAGTTTGTTTATAACGATGGGCAGGGCTTCGTAATATTCATCTTCTGTAAATAAAAGTTCATGGTGTGTTGACCCGATATGTTTTGAAGCAATGCGGGCAGCCTTGACATCATCGCTCAAATCACCGTTTTCATCTTCCATGCCGACAACAAAAGTGTGCAGATTGGGGATTTCATCCGCGGCAATAGCGGCCACCAAGCTGCTGTCAAGCCCGCCGCTGCAAAAGGACCCCACAGGCACTTCAGGATCGGCAAGCAGCCGTTTTTTTACTGCTGCAATAAAGGTGTTCCTTATGAGATCGCAGGTGGGTTCAATATCGGTTAAAAGATGATCCTCAATCTCCGGAACCTTATAGAATTGCACGAAGCCCTCTGCCGGTGTATAGTAATAGCCTGCAGGAAATTCATGAACCTCATCAACACCCGCCATACTCATGGCCCCCAGTTCGGAAGTGAAATACATATTGCCTTTGTGATAACCGTAATATAACGGTTTGATACCGATGGGGTCGCGGGCAAGTAAGAAATTATCTCCATCCACAAGCGCAAAAGCGAACATGCCGTCCAACTCTTTTACGCAGGCGGCCCCCTTTTCCTGAAAAAGATGCAGGATGACTTCGGCATCCGATCTGGTCGTAAACCGATAGTTTGGCAAAAGCTTCATCCTCAGTTTTCGAAAATTGTATATCTCTCCGTTGCTGATAACCGCTTTCCTGCCATCACATGCCACAATGGGCTGTTTTCCTGTGGCCACGTCAACAATTGAAAGTCGCGTGTGCCCCAGAACATATTTTTCTCCTGAATGAATGCCTCTGTCGTTGGGGCCGCGATGGCCCAACGCATCCAGCATTTTATTTATCGTCTTTTCATCCTTAATACCAAAACAACCGGCGATGCCGCACATAGTCTAACTCCTTATATTTAAGGTTAATTAATAGATTGTTTTACAGAAGCGGTTATGTGTTTAGCTGTCGCTCCTTGTCCATCATTTAAGATCCTATCGAACAAAAATTTCCCCCAGATTGGCTGTGGTGAGGGGGTCATCCATATACATACCCAATCCCGTATTCATGATCGATTCCATTCCTCTTTCATCATAAACGGGCATTTCTACTTCAGGTGCATCATCAGCTGAGGTGTTTTCCAGAATTTCGATCGATTTTTCCAGTTTTTCCATGGAAAAATCTATGAGGTATCTAAGGAATGCGAAAGGATGCCTGACCATATGAAAACCATACTTTAAACACATGGCCTGTCCCATTTTTGCATCCTCATATGCACGGCTTGTGAGATGCTCCTCATGTGTGGTGCATGCGCTTTGAAATGTAGGAATATCCAGTATGAGATTCAGATGGGCCATCAACAAATTCAAAAGATTGTGGCTGATCAGGCCATAATTGGGATTGTACTCAATTCTTGGATCCGCAATGGTGGGATAACCGGCGTGAATACATGGTGCCCCAGGATTCAACAGCTGGGCCACGCAGATACCAAATAAAACCTCGGCATGGGTCATGGCAAGTACGCCGTTATAGCAATAGGGAGCGCTTATGCCGGCCATGGGCATGGCTGAAATAAAAACCGGCAACCCGGCCTGAACAACCCTGACAAAATTTTCTGAAAAATTTTCGCTTACCTCCAAAGGCGGTCTGGTGAGGCAAAACACAATCATAATGTTTTTTCTTTTTTCATAAATCTCTATCGCTCTTTTCAATGATGCATCGGAGGTAACGGCAAAATAAAGTGGCTTGGAACAATGATCATCCATAAGATTCATCTGAATGATTTCATCCTTAAGTTTTACGGCCCTGCCCATCCCGTTTACCGCCCTGTTTTTTTCGGCAATCCGTGCGATTTTAATCACGTGTTCTTCGGTAGGCATCACACCGCCTTTGCCTGCCTTATCGTCATATATATAAGGGGCGGTGCCGCCGATAAAAAAACTGTTTAACGGTACAAAAAAGTCTGATACGCCGGGAACTGTCTCTAAGCACTTTTTAGCCAGATCGGCCATAATGTAAACGCGGTTCTCATGAACCACAGCCAGACCATCTGCTTCAAACTTTTTAAATATCGCAAGCATCTCCGGTTGCTTGCAGCCCACCCCGAGGTTTTCCAAAAGCCATAAGGCATCCTCATGGGTCTGAAACAACATCTCAACCGTATCTTTGCCAAAAAGACGCTTTGACTTTTCTATCTGTTCGTTATTCAAAAAATTATTTCTCCCCGACGATTTGTCACAGTGATAATCGGCTGTTTAATCCTATTTAAAATAAAATATTTAGAGTTGAATTAATTTCAACTCAAAGTGTTTTTTCCTTAAATCAAGTTTGATTGCATATAAAATA
>JAUXCK010000291.1 GCA_030618925.1 Desulfobacteraceae bacterium | reverse complement strand
GGTTTCAGGTATGGTCATACTGAAAGTGTTCCCCTTGCAGCAAGAAATTAGATATCAGCCTGCCGGGAAGAAATCAAGTGGCCATCGGGATCCACACACCGTTATTCCGGTCTGCCCCATCTCCCCCGTCATCCCGGTCGCCAGCCGGGATTCAATTCACTTTTGCCAATAAAATAACCCAGGTGTATTTTGCTTGACAATGGTCTGGTTTTCATTTAATTGATAAATAAAATTTTAAATCATTCATTTATTCATTTTCTTTTGATCGACTGGCTTCACAGATCTAAGGATGCTAAGTGAAAAAAAAGAAATACAGTCTTGAACAGGTTTACGAGTCCGCCCTGGGGGTTTTTGCCAGATTCGGTTATAAAAAAACCACCATGGACGACATTGCAAAACAAATGGGCATGTCCCAGGGCAACATGTATCTTTATGTCAAAAGCAAGAGAGACCTGTACGAAAAATCCATCATTCATGCCCTTTACAAATATGAAAAATTCATGATCGATGCCCTTCAGACAGATGAAGATGTGGTAAAACAGATCATCGCCATGTCCGAGGCGGGCTTTATGTATATTGCAAACAACGAAGAACTGCGCGCTATTCTCGTCAGTGACAAGGACCTGCTCCTTCGTTCGCCAGCAGAGATTTTTTCATCGGATAATATTGAAAACTATATGGAAGATTATGGATTCGGCAAAAATATCCTGGCCAGGTGTTTGACGCAGGGGGTCAAAGAAAAGCGTTTTCGAAAGTTTAACATCGACTATATTTCAGAGCTTCTCCACCAGATTTATATCATGTTTATTAAACAGATTCTGATCATGCCGGAGGAGATTTCTATACGGGAAATGACAAAGGAGATCGTCAACCTTGTCCTGTACGGGATTGTAAGCGACCAGAAAATAGATGCCGAGAAAATCACCTACAAAGGGTATGGTGACAGATGATGTGATAATCCAACATCCTTAGAGAAAAGGAGGACAGGAGCATGCCGGATATTTTTACAAAGGAATGGTACGACGCAATGCTGGAGCTGGCCAACAGCCGTGACGATCTGGCTGACAAGGTTCCCCAGGGAGAATGGCGCATTGCCATTGAGGTCGAAGGCGACGACATATCGCCGTATACCCCCCGTGGGGAGGCCAAGAATTTTTTTGTCCATATCCTGGACGGCAAAATCAAGGAGCTGAGGCCGGCAGAGGACAAGATAAAAATGAAAGGGCTCAATTACCGCATCACCGGACCGGCCAGTGTGTTTGAAAGCATGGCAGCCGGACTCATGGACCCTATTGAAAAGGGCCTGGACGGCACCCTGAGGATTCGGGGGGATATGCGGCTTCTGCTGCAGAACGCCGATTTGGCCAATATCATATTTGATGTCTATAAATCGAGTGAACTGACCAACTGGCCCAAGGGCATGCCGCCCTATGACGATTAGGGGAAAAGGGGGACCGCAACACATGGAAAAAGAAACCTATGATGCAATCATTATCGGGGCCGGCCATAACGGCATGGCGCTTTCCACGTATCTTGGCAAAAGCGGGTGGCAGGTGCTGGTGCTGGAGAGAAGACTGGAAGAAGGCGGGGGGCTTTGTACGGAGCACTACACCCGGCCGGGCTTTCTGCATAACCTGCACAGCAATTATCATACGTTTGTGGGGCTGTGCCCGGTGTATGACGACCTGGACCTTGTGGGAGAGCCGGACGGGGTGAGCTATGCCTTTCCCCCGGTTCAAATGGGGTCCATATTTGAAGATGGAACGGCTATGACTATCCACACGGACATGAAGAAAACCCATGCCTCCATGAGCCGTTTCAGCAAAAAGGACGCGGATGCGTTTCAGCGGCTTTACAAAGAGGTCAAAGGATTCCAGGATCTAATGATCAGCACCTTAATGTATGCGCCGCCCATTGACGTGAACGATATCACCAAGGCGTTGAGCACCTGGAAGCTGGAGGAAAAGACCGAATTTTTTCGTGCCAGCCTTAGGGCCATGAGCATCAATGATTTTTTAAACAAACATTTTGAAAATGAGAAGATAAAAGCCATGCTGGCCTTTCATGCGTCAGTGTGCGGATATTATACCGATGTTGTGGGGCTTGCCATATCGTTTCCATTCATGCTGGGAAAGATCGATAACTGGCGCCTGGCCCAGGGGGGATCCCACCGCCTGGCCCATGCCCTGTGGCGCCAGATGCGCCGGCACAATGTGACCATCCGCCCTGCCGCCCCGGTGACCGATATTTTACTTGAAGACGGCCAGGCAAAGGGTGTCCGGACATCTGACGGCAGCGAGTTTTATGCCGACAAGCTGGTGGTCAGCAGCCTGGATGTGGACCAGACATTTAATCAGCTGCTTCCTGAAGGGACGCTTCCCAAAGAGATCCAGGAAGAGGTAGACGGATACGAGTACCAGGACGGCAGCCTGTTTTCAGTGCACATGGCCATGCACAAGGTCCCGACTTACAAGGCAGCAGACTTTGACCCTGATATCAACCAGGCCTGGGTACTCAACATGGGATACGAGACCCTGGAAGACTTTAACAATGACTGGAAAGATATCAGAAACAACAAGCCCCCTGCCGCTCCGCGCCTGAATGTGGCCATTAATTCCATGTTTGATCCCCTGGATGCACCGGAAGGAAAGGCCACGGGCCTGATCCGGGCATTTGCGCCGTACAGCATAGACGGGAAAGGGCCCGGGGCGTGGGCCACCTCTTTTAAAGAGGTGTACATGAACCGGTGCATCAGAAAACTGATTGAATATACTGATAATTTTTCCGAGGAAGATATCATCCAGGCAAAACCCTACACCCCCTTGGATATTTCCGAAAAGCTGACCAACATGGTGAAAGGGGACTGGATGGTGGGGAAGATCGACGAGAAAAATCTCATGGAAAACCGTCCCAGCAAGGCCCTTTCTCAGTACCGGACCCCTGTCAAGGGATTGTATCTCTGCGGTTCCACCACCCACCCCCACGGGTTCATCACATTCGGTCCCGGATATAATGCGCTGCAGGTAATAGCAGATGACTTTAATCTGGAGAAATGGTGGATTGAGATCTAACACGAGGTCATGAGATGTTTGGTCTAAAAACGTAAAAAAATAAGATCCCTTTCTTATCAAAAAAGGAGTGAAAAATGACAACAAAAAGCTATGATGCCATTATTATCGGTGCCGGTCATATGGGTCTCACCCTGGGTGCTTATCTGCAGCGGGCGGGGATGAAGACAGCGATGTTCGAGCGCCGGCACGAGGAAGGCAGTGCCATATTCACGTCAGAATGCACGGCGCCTGGATTTTTGCATAATCTGCATGCCCAGTACATGGAGTTTATGGACTGGATGCCGGCCATATCCGATTTTAACCTGCCGAAGCTGGGGGCACGCACTCTTTATCCGGAAGCGCAAGCCGGTATAGCGTTTTCCGACGGGCGACCGCCCATTGTTTTATACAGCAGAGAAAAACCAGAACACCTGGAGAAGACACGCAAATCCATCGCCCAATATTCCAAGCATGATGCCGACACATTTGTTGAACTGTTCCAGAAAGTCATGGCCCTTGAGAGCTTTACAGCAGCATCATTATACAACCCGCCACCCCTGCCGACCGATGACAATCCGTTTCCCGACCAGGTGGCTATGAAAATGATCATGGATATGTTGGGCCTGCCTTTTCATTTAACCAAGAGTACCCCTCGTGATGTTTACGATTACCTGTTCGAATCGCCGGAACTCCGAACGTTATTTTACAGAATGTCCGTGGAATGGGGGTTTCCACTGGAACAGATGGGAATAGGGGCCAATGCCATAGTGGTATTCGGGATCTATCTGAACTGGCGGTTGATGATTGGCGGCACCCATACCCTGGCCCATGCCCTCACCATGGCCGGCGTCAGGGAAGGAATGGATGTTTACGAAAGCAGCGAGGTGGTTAAAATCCTCGTTGAAAACGGAAAAGCCGCCGGTGTGCGGTTGAAGGACGGCACCGAGGTAAAAGCCACCAAACTCGTGGCTTCCAATGCAGACATGAAGGCCACCCTCCTGAAAATGGTGGGGGAAGAAAACCTGAGCCCGTTGTGGATAAAACGAGTCAAGGATTTCAAAATCGGACCCTCCTGCGTTCTGGCCAGCACGGCCCTGGCGCTCCATGAAGCCCCTGACTACAAAAGTGCCAGGCACAACAAAGATATCAACAAAACATTCTATACCATGGTGGGTTTCGATACACCGGAAGAGATACTGGAATATTGCAGCGATGCCGAGAACGGCAGAATTCCGAGGATTCCCGGTGCCGGAACATGGGTCAACAGTTTGTGGGATCCCACCTACGCACCCCCTGGAAAACACAGCCTGACCGGGTGGTTTTTCTTTCCCAAGGCAAGCACCCATACCCGGGAGGAATGGGAGGAGATAAGAGCTACCTATAATGACCGGTTTAACCGCCGCTTCAGCAAATGGGCGCCAAACATGACCTGGGACAATGTCATCGATCATTATTTTTACACCCCCC
>JAUXCK010000221.1 GCA_030618925.1 Desulfobacteraceae bacterium | reverse complement strand
TTTCCAGGGCGGCATCAACCATTGCGTATCCGTCGAGCTTTATGCTTGTCGCCGCCATGAATCCCTGTCCCTGCGGATATTACTCTGACCCAAAGCATGAATGCCTTTGCACTCATCAGCAGATGGTCAATTATCGCTCCCGAATTTCAGGGCCGCTTCTGGACCGGATTGATATTCATGTGGAAGTGCCGGCTGTGTCCTACAGAGCGTTAACGCAAAAAGCAAATGCCGAACCCTCCATATCCATTCAGAAGCGGGTTGCTGCGGCCCGCGGGATACAGTCCAAAAGGTTTGAAGGGACAAAAATATATTGTAATGCCAACATGAGCGGCCGTCATATTAAAAAGCATTGCAGGATAAATACGAGTTCTGCCGCGCTTCTGGAATCTGCCCTCGACAAATTGGGGCTTTCAGCCCGGGCCTATAACAGAATTCTCAAGATCGCCCGTACTATTTCTGATTTGGCCGGGGATGCCGGTATTCAGACCCGGCATGTCTCTGAGGCGATCCAGTACCGCACCAGTAATTGGGGACGTCTATGATTTTATGCGTTTCTTTCAGAATTGAATATGATTTGGGTTTAATATGCCACGGAAAGCAAGAATAGATGCACCAGGTGCATTGCATCATGTGATTATCAGGGGAATCGAGCGGAAAAAGATTTTTCGATCCGATTATGATCGAAAAAATTTCATAGACCGACTCGCGAAATTGATTCCTGAAACGCAAACCGATTGTTTTGCGTGGGCGTTGATTCCAAATCATACGCATTTATTATTGCGAACCGGTTTAACACCGATTTCCGATTTGATGAGGCGTTTGCTCACCGGATATTCAGTATGGTTTAACAAAAAATACCAGCGGCACGGGCAGCTTTTTCAGAATCGCTACAAATCGATTTTATGCCAGGAGAATCCTTATTTAAACGAACTGGTCCGATATATTCATTTAAATCCGTTGAGGGCGAAACTAGTTGAAAATATGAAGGAATTAGATAGATATCCATGGTGTGGCCACAGTGTTGTTATGAATCATACAAACCAGGAGTGGCAGAATATTGATTATATTTATGGCCTGTTTGCTGACCAGAAAAGACAAGCCCGGAAAAAATATCGGGAGTTTGTGAAAAAAGGAATTTCTGAAGGCAAAAAACCTGATCTTACTGGCGGTGGGTTGTTAAGGAGTATCGGTGGTTGGACGGTTCTTAAAGGATTGCACAAATCTGGTATTCGAATCAAGGGGGATGAACGTATTTTAGGTGATAGCGACTTTGTGGATAATGTACTCAAGTCTGCAAAAGAAGCGCTTGAGGAAAAATACGAATTAAAGGCAAAGGGGTATGATTTTGATCGGGTGTTGGTGCGTGTTGCCGAAGTGATGAGTATGGAGGTTGATCAGGTAATGGCCTCAGGGAAATCACCGCAAACAGTTAAAGCGCGGAGTCTTTTATGTTTTTGGGCCCATCGAAAGCTTAGGATGACAACTGTTGAAATTGCACGACGGTTAAATATGAGTCAATCCACAATTAGTCGATTGTCTATGAAGGGCGAAAAGATTGAGAAGGAAAATCGATTCAATCTGATTTAGAGAAACGCATAAAATCATAGACGTCCCCATCATTCCCTCATCATTCCCTACAGATTTGGTTGTAGGCACAACTCTGATTAAGTTCAAAGACATATCTTTAGAAATCAACCGGTTAAACCAAAATCCCCATGCCATTACAACCTATATTGATGGTGTTTAACAATACATCAGACCCGGGAATAATTAATAATATACTTTTATATCAAATAGTTATAATTTATTTTGTGTTTGGCATCCGCTTTGCTTTTATGATTAGACAGCAACAAGTATTTAGAAAAACAGGTGCGTCATGAAAAAATACCCGATTAAAATACCAATAATCACTCTATTATGTTTCGTAATGGTGGGTCTGTATATCCGCTTTGCTCATTTAAATTCTCCAGGGAACGCAGAAAATGGTTCAGGTCATTTGGCCCCGGTTGCCGACGCCAGCCGCATGTCCCGTAATATTTCTATAGATCACTTTTTCAGGGGTGAGTTTGACCTGGTAGTCTATTTTTTTGAATGCTGGTGCGTTTATGAAACCTGCTTTTGCCAGCGGGAGAACCCGTATCATCCCGAAGAAATGATTTTTGCTGCCGTACCTGACGACAAAAGACCTGCTTTGCACGATAATTTGAAGCCGGAAAAGAGGTATGATCCAATTATCATCCAGGCAGCCAATCAGTATAAAGTGGATCCAGCCATGGTGAAGGCCATTATCATGGCAGAATCAAGCTTTAATCCAAAGGCAGTGTCAAAATGGGGGGCAAGGGGATTAATGCAATTGATGCCTTTAACGGCAAGAGAGCTTGGTGTGAAAGACAGTTTCAACCCCGAACACAATATCAATGGCGGGGTAAAATATTTCAGCAAACTCATGAACCGGTTTAACGGTGATGTCCAACTGGCACTTGCCGCATATAATGCAGGCAGCAGAAAAGTACTTAAATTTCAAGGGGTCCCGCCTTATAAAGAGACAAAAAATTATATTAAAAAGGTCATTAAGTATTACAAATACTATCAGGATCAGATGAGAGATCCTGTGGACAGGGCCTGACATCCATCTAAAATAGCGTGCTGATGCAGCTCCTGACACATTCACACCCTATCTGCATAAAGGGTGTCATTAAAACCGTTGTTCAGCGCCTAATCCCGATCTTAATCATTTGTTTTGTGCATAGATCAAATCTTGTTTGATCAGGAGTAGGCGTACGATTACGATTACGATTACGATTATAGTGTATATGATACCCATCGCGTAAAGTAAATCTTAAGCGTAAACCAACATTTTTAATTGCACCCCTGCATAAAATGGTGATTGACACCCAACCGTCCGCTTGTTATACATCCCTGCAAAATACAGGGAGTTCTTGCCCCTTGTCATTGGTCCAAAAAATGCGATTTCCATGTCGTACCATCTGCTTTAAACAAGGCTTAAAAAGTTCAGTTCGATAATGTCGTTTGAACCATAGCCATTCTATCGGGAGCAGGTTGTACTCATCAGATGGGAGGAGGGAATATGAAACATAAAAGTATATGCATCGGCTGTGCGGCAATTCTGGTATTTTGTTCAACAGCGCTGGCCGAGGATGCTGAGACGGATAAAAAGTGGAGTGATGAAGCGGAGTTTTCTTATGTCAGTACTTCCGGTAACTCGCAGACAACTACCCTTGCAGGTAAAAATTTGTTGAAGCATCAATTTTCCGAGAAAATCGAAGGACAATGGGATGTTTCAGCCCTTTTCAGCGAGGACCACGATATCACAACGGCCGAAAGGTATTCCACTAATATCAAAGGCGACTACCTGTTAACCCGGCATCTTTATACGGGTCTGGCCGCCGGCTGGATGAAAGATAAATTTGCGGGTTTTGAAAGCCGGTACTATACGGGCCCTTTTATCGGTAATAAGTTTTATACAGGGCCGAAACATTTTTTCAAGGCTGAGCTGGGACTCAACTATGCACATGAAGAATATATTGACGAAACAGATGACGGCTTTGGAGAGGGCAGCTTGTATGGACTTTATGAATACGCATTTAATAAAAAAACAAAATTTTCGCAGGCGGCCGAATTTTTATATGATTTTAAGAATAGTGACAATTATAAACTTTTGTCCCTTTCCGCACTGACGGTTTCCATCACTGAAATTTTTTCCATAAAAGCAATTTACGAAATTCGATATATGAACCGGCCGGTACCGGATACGCTTGATACCACGGACACGCTGATGAGTGTCGCGCTGGTAGCCAACATATAATGCAAAACTCTGTATGGGTGGACCATCCCCCTCGATCAAGGCAGGGAAACCGTTATGAGAAATCGATTGACACCACTTTTTTCGTTTTTCAAGTCTTTTTGATTTCCTGCTCAAAAATGTTTATCATATCCTCATCGGTAAAGCATCGTTCGGTGTCATCCGGGTTTGTGGCATCGTCTTCCATCAAGCGCCGATCATAGGCCGCATCAAGGACCTCGTTGTAGTATTCGTGCTGAATGAGCAGGTTCATGATTTGAGACGTACCGGTCCAGATCATTCCCAGCCGTGTATCCCTTAAGGCGCGTTCAATAGGATAAACATCCGTGTAACCGATTCCGCCCATGATCTGCATGGCATTGTTTACGATATCCCATGCAGACTCTGTTGCGCAACGCTTGGCTTCGCTGACCAGCCGCCTGACATTTGGATAATTTTCATCCATTGCCCGGGCAGCCACATAGACGAGTGCCCGGGCGGCATCGAGTTGCGTGATGGAATCCGCCACCAGAGAACTGATGGCCTGGTATCTCCGGATTTCTTTCCCGAAAGTCCTGCGCCGGTTGGAGTATCTTACCGCTAAATCAAGCGCCCCCCATATGCCTAAAGACGCGGCAGCAGAGGTCAGGCGTTCCGGGATCATCATCTGATGAAAGCACATGGCCCCGCCATGCAGTTCTCCCACAATATTTTTTTTGGGAACTTTTGTATCCCTGAAAACCAGCCGTCCGGTGCCGCCGCCGCGGCATCCCATGAGCCCATATAAGTACTCGGTTTCAACGCCAGGGCCACGCTCTACGATCAAGAGGCTGAGCCGTTGATATTTGTGTGCATTTTCATCAAAATTGGTGCGGCAGTAGACCAGGAAAAAGTCTGCCCCTTCCGCTCCCACCACAAACCGCTTTTGCCCGTTTAAAACAAAATGATCTCCCCGGAGATCCGCACGGGTCATTGCGCCAAAAAAATCCGACCCCCCCCTTGGTTCGGTGAGGGCTTCTGCAGCGACGAGTTTTCCTTCCAGGTACGGCTTTAAATAGCGTTCTTTCTGTTCTTCGGTACCAAAGATGTTCAACGCCTCGCCAACTATGGAGGGCATCACAAATGCACACCCGAGGGCCATGCCCAGGCAGCCGATCTCTTCTGTTGCGGCCACTTCAGCCACCCAGTTCATCCCCCTGCCACCGTATTTTTTCGGGAATCGAATACCCCGCAGGTTTCGGGCTGCCAGATCTTCAACAAATTCGCGGGGGTAGACAATTTCATCTTTGTCCATTTTTCTTAAAAAATCACTCGTTATCTGCTCACGGACAAAGCATCGGACTTCATTTTTTAATGCCTGCTCTTCGGGTGTCAGCAAAAAATTATACATGGGTTTCTCCTGGGCTAAGGGTTCAGCATAAAATATTTTTTGTATGCATTGTTGTGAGCATGATCAATCGGTCAAGGTCACAACCACTTTGTCCAGATTTCCTGTAAATGCAAACGGGCTGCCTTCATAATCTTTATCGACTTGTGTGCCGGAATCCATGCCCACATCAAAAGTTTCAGCGAGTGAGTAAGTAGAAATATGCATCATTTCGAAATAATCCTCATCAACTTTTTCTCCATTTACATATAATTCGCCAGTACCTGACCATGGCTTAAGCGTGCCATCAATTTTTGATCT
>JAUXCK010000107.1 GCA_030618925.1 Desulfobacteraceae bacterium | reverse complement strand
GCTCACAGAACGACATGGCTACGATCCGACTTGTCGGCATGAGTTATTGGGGGGCGTATTTGAGTCCAAAATCAATGAAACGCATCAAAGAATAAGGGTTGTATTTATTCGTCTGTCTGCTTCCAGTCGACAGATTTTTTGATCGCATGTATCAGCGCTTTGTCCTCGAATTCAAGATAATTTTCTAAATCCTTAAGCGCGTAATTCACAAGCCGTTTGATGCCCGTAAGTGTTGTTGCAGGTTTCTGGCTAAAGGATCTCGCCGTTTTTAGAGCAACTGCTTCAAGGTCGGCAGCCGGCACCACCTGATTGACTATTCCAAGGGCCAGTGATTCGAGGGCAGTCATATTCTTACCGGAAAGCATAATATCAAGTACTTTATTCAAACCGATAATTTTCGACAGAAAAAAAGCACCGCCGCCCTTTGGCAGTAAACCCAGGTCCAGGCATGGATTTTGGAAAACAGAATTTTCTGCAACAATCCGGTAGTCGCAGGCAAGGCTGATGTTTAAAAATGATGAAATTATTTTTCCACTGTTTCCATGCACAACAATTTTGTCCAGACTCACTAATTTCAGGA
Organism: Desulfobacteraceae bacterium; assembly: GCA_030618925.1. Classification (GTDB taxonomy): domain Bacteria; phylum Desulfobacterota; class Desulfobacteria; order Desulfobacterales; family SURF-7; genus JAUXCK01. The sequence goes on along the minus strand of JAUXCK010000107.1, from coordinate 7,585 downwards.
GTAATTGATTGATGACATTATACATTCGATGAATGTTGATGACTTCCGATTCCGAGGTTGCCGCATTTTTGTAAAAATCAAAATATTCTTCACACCCTCTTTCTCCAGAGGGCCCGATGATGACAAGAACTTTAATTAAATCACTCTTTGAGACAAGGTCAAAATAATTCAGCAGTTTGTCTCTGGTGCTTAAATCTGTTGTATGCCGTAAAAAGTCAGTATTAAGGCGGAGCAGGGCGATATCATTCAATTTGCTGGCCGAGAATGACCTGCATGAAAGATCAAAATCCATGTTCTTTTCCATGACAATTCCCTATTGATAATTTTTTTGTAACCAAAGTACCTTTTCTTATGCAGCAAGAAAGTCAGGGATTGCAGCATTATTTTTCCATTGATTCATATATAACACTTTTTCTTCTATCCAGCGGCTCTTGTTCCAGGGCAATACAGGACTGCAAAGCCTCTCGATTCGATCAAGATGGGCCGCCCCGCCCTGGGGTGTCAACAACCCGATTCGCACCCGCCTTAAAAGGAGGTCGGTTAGATGCCTCACCTGCTCAAATCTTGCCGTAAAGGGAATTTCAGCCCAGAGTGTATGGGTACCCGGGATGGGCGTTAGGTCGTTATTGGCAGCATAACAGACCAGCTCTTTTGCCTTCTCACCATAGCGGCCGTACAGGCGCTGCCACTGCCACCTGGATATTTCGAAATCTTCATCAGGCATATCCGGTGCGGGTAAAAAAACAGGCTCTGATTCTCCGGTTAATTCAGAAACCGGTAAATATGGCTTAATGGCCTTGAGGGCATCCCAGGCCAACCTTCTAAAAGTGGTGAGTTTGCCTCCGGTAACGGTCACAAGCCCCCTGTCTTTCCAGACAACGTGTTCACGGGATTCCCTCGAAGGATCAAGCTTGCCCTCACTGAGCACAGGCCGGACACCTGCGATTGACGATATGCAGTCTTTTAAGGAAATATTGAGTGCAGGGAAAAATATTGTAAGGCCTTCCATCAGGTACTTAATTTCTTCCTCGGAGATGATGGGCTCCAGAGAAAGATCGCTTTTATGATCCAGGTTTGTTGTGCCGACGAGAACAGCGCCCTCCCAGGGAAGGACGAATACCGGCCTGTCATCTACTGGATGAGTAAAGCCGACTGCCTGGTTTACCGGCAAAATAGTTGACGGGAAAATAAGATGGCTCCCCCGTAATGGGCGGATATGGCGTTTTTCATCCGGTGAATTGTGTAATTTCTCTGCCCAGGGACCGGTTGCATTGATCACGGCATGGGTTGAAAATATTTTCGTAAGCTTTGTTTCCACATCAACGACTGCAGCGCCAGAAACAAATCCCCTGTCATTTCGAATAATTTCAGTAACCTTTGTGTAATTTAGTGCAGTTCCCCCTGCCTCAACTGACTCATTGATAATGCGTTGGACCAGACGGGCATCATCCACCTGGGCATCCAAAAACTGAAATCCACCCAGGAGATTTTCTTTTTTTATTTCCGGTACCAGTTGTGTAAAATATTTTGCATCAAAATACTTATGATGGTTCTCCCGGGCAAAAAGGTCATAGAGTGAAAGACCCGCTTCCAGCATCCATTTTCCCGGACTCTGATCGCTGTATACGGGCATAAGGAATGCCAGAGGTTCTACAAGGCCCGGAGCCTCTTTGAGTAAACGCTCGCGTTCATGAACAGACGCCCATGTGAGTAAAATTCGGCCTTCTTTGAGATAGCGAAGGCCGCCATGGACCAGTTTTGAGGAGCGGCTGGATGCCCCCCAGGCAAAATCCTTCTGCTCCACCAGGAGCGTATGCAGCCCGTTGCGAACCGCCTCCCGGAAGATACCGGCGCCTGTAATCCCTCCTCCGATGACGATTAAATCCCAGTATTTTTCAATTTTATTGAGTTTCATATCCGGTTTCCAATTTTCTTAAAAAACGCCTGAAGAGCGCCTGAATTTTTCCTGTTCTTTAAAAAATTGATTCACTTTTTTGATAGGGACATGGAGCCGCATGCTTATTTTTCTTCAAACGGCTCCCGAAAAATTCTATATCTTTTACCCTTGCGCTTTATACGCAGTAAATATCCATCTGGCCGCGGCGTCAACCTGTCCAGCATCGTCTCCCATAAAATACCGTAATGTAATTTCAGGATATCGGTACTGACCTCTTTATCATCAGTATTCTTTATAATATATTTTCCCATAATATCCTTTGACAGGGTTAGCTGATGTACTCAAAGTTTGTTTCATTTCTGAATCGATAAAACCGGTCGCTTTTCGCAAAAAGATCAGTTTTACCGTATCCTCACCATAAATAATACAGCAGGAATTGTGCCAGAACACATAAAGCGTATTATATCAAAGCGTCACTTTAAAATTTATATGTCCTCATTCTCAAGCCAGGGAAAAGGTGAAGACTTTTTGTTAAAATCGAAACTTTTAATGGACACTATTTGTCCTCTGGCAATTTACATTGCCCACCCCTGATGAAGGTTATGTGTCGCACATATTGTCGGGTTTTAAGAAATCAGCCGCAGAGCGAACCGGCGAACCCGATATTTGCGCCAAAAGATCCGGTTTCTCCGACAATGCATTTCCCAAAAGCCGCTGGCATGTTTTTTGAATAAATTAAGATTTATACTAGAGGAATTTTTCTGAATGCCCTCCCCGGGAAAAGGAAAAACACTAAAATGAATACCCCTGTTGAATTTATGGATGAAGATTTTAAAAAAAGAGCCGGCGTAAAAGGAAAAGCGCTTTATATCGGGTTATTTCGGAAATTCATCTTGTTGACGCTGATATGTTCGCTTTTGCCCCTGCTTATAGTGGGGTGGGGCATAAATATTCATTATACGAATTTTGCGAAATCCCGTATGGTGAACGCCTTTCAACTCATGGTGGACTACCATCGTAAAATTATTGAACAGTTTTTAAGTGAGCGGACTTCCAAACTCCGGTTAATCGCCAATACACACACCAAAGACGATTTAAAGGAAGCATTCAATCTCAATCACATATTTAAAATGATAAACAGGGACCACGGGGCTATTGTTGACCTGGGAATAATAGATGAGACAGGTAGACATTTGGCCTATATCGGTCCCTATGACCTCATGAGCAGAAATTATTCCCAGACCTTATGGTTCAAGGAAGTCATGGAAAAAGACATTTATATCAGCGATATGTTTATGGGGTTTCGCAGTGAGCCGCATTTTATTATTGCTGTCACGCGCGCGGAAAAAGGGAAGAAGTGGATTTTGCGTGCCACCATCGACACCGATGCATTTCGATCTTTTGTTGAAAATGTCAGGATTGGTAAAACAGGTGAAGTTTTCCTTTTAAATACAAAGGGAGAGTATCAGACAAGCCCGCGCTTCAGCGGAAGAATTATGGAAAAAGCGCCATTTCATACAGGGCCGATTTATGAAGGGACTGAGATTAAATTTTTTAATGAGAGTCCTGATGGTTTAAAACAGAGCTTCCCAAAGCAGATTGTCGCCCAGACCTGGCTAAAAAATCCACGTTGGGTTTTGACTGTAAAGCAGGATTATGCTGAGGCGTTTAGCGATGTAAATCATGCCAATTATGCAACACTGATTTTTCTTCACCTGAGTGCCATAAGCATCCTGATCGTTGCTGTTATGATAGCAAGATACATGATTTCAGTCATTAAAAAACAGGATATTGAATCTGATCAGTTAAATAAACAGCTCATGCAGGCCGGCAAGCTAGCCTCTATCGGAGAGCTTTCATCCGGTGTTGCCCATGAGATAAATAACCCCCTGGCCATCATTTTAACTGAACGGCAGATTTTGCTTGATCTTTCGGATAAAACCCGGATCCAGGATACTGAATTCAAAAACCAGCTTACAGAATCAATGGATCAGATCGATACGCAGATTCATAGATGCAAACACATCACCCAGAGCCTGTTGCGATTCTCCCGCCGCACCCGGTCGGTTGTTGAAGACGTTGATCTTAATTCATTTATCAAAGAAGTTATTGGGCTTATGGAGAGGGAGGCCAGGACGGGCGGGATTAAATTTTTATCAGACTTGGAAGATCATTTGCCTTCTATTCTTTCCGATCCTTCCCAGCTTCAGCAGGTGTTTTTAAATCTCATTACAAACGCCATTGACGCACATGACGGGAAATCATACGGCTCCATCCGCATCACTACCCGGTTTGATGAAAAAAATAAGGGTGTGAAGATCGTATTTGCCGATACAGGCACCGGTATCTCTGAGAAAGGCCTGGAAAAGATTTTTGACCCGTTTTTTACGACCAAACCGGTGGGGAAAGGAACCGGATTGGGGCTTTCCATCAGTCATAGTATCATAAATCAACTTGGGGGAAATATCGATGTCCGGAGTGAAGTCGGAGTTGGGACGGAATTTTCACTGTTTCTGCCATTGAAACCGCCGCCGGACTTAAAAGAAGACATGGCAGATGACTAATTTGGTTTCAATCTACCTTAATGAGGAGGAAGGAAAATGATAGGGAGCAAAATTTTATTGGTTGATGATGAGGTCGTTTTTGCCAATAACATGTCTAAACTCTTGGCCATCAGGGGGTATAAGGTGACTTCAGTGAATAGCGGGGACAGCGCAATCAATGCCCTTGAGGAAGAGGACTTTGACGTGGTGGTACTTGACCTGAAGATGAATGGTATGGATGGGATCACTACCCTGAAAGAGATCAAAAAACTGGGCCTTTTTACCGAAACACTTATCCTGACCGGTCACGGCTCCATCGATACTGCCCTTGAAGCAATAAAGATCGGGGCATACGACTTTTTGGCCAAGCCGTGTGAAATTGACGATTTGATTGAGAAGATCGAAGGCGCCTGGGAAAAGAAGGATGAGGGCGAAAAAAAGGATATTCAGGAAAAGATTCAGAAACTCGTGGAATCACCATCTGCTGCTTTTGACTTGTTTCCCCCTAAAAAAAGGAAAACGTGATCATTTAAAAGGGAGATCGTGGCGGCAGTTGGTAGCCCCTTGTTCCGGTTTTACAGGTTGTAAAAAATATTGACACATGAAAGCACCGCCGGAGCGAGGGATGGGAATTCATATGAAAATAGTCCGTCGAGTAGGAAGCAATCGTCTGTCGATCAACCGGCCAAAAGGGGATGGGGGTGCCGGCAACAATTTTTATAGAGAATTTTTTTTGACTGGCATATATTTTGCTTTTTCAATCAAACTTGGAAGTATTTTAAATTTTATCTGACAGGTATTCCACAGGCAGATGTTTTTTGGAAAGGAGTTATCAAAATATGACGGAAAAAATAAAGGTGTTGATGGTGGATGACGAAGAGCGGTTTCGTGAGACCACATCCAAGGTGCTTCAAAAAAAGGGGTATGAGACAACCATTGCCGGCAGCGGTGAAGAGGCAATCGAAATCCTGAAGAAAAAACCGCATGATGTGGTGATTCTGGATGTCAAAATGCCGGGGATGGACGGACACGAAGCCCTGTCTCAGATCAAAAAACTCCGCCCCGAAACCCGGGTCATCATGCTGACCGGTCATGGTACGCCGGATTCTGCAAAAGAATCACTGATTCGAGAAGCCTTTGATTACCTTGCCAAGCCATGCCACATTAATATCCTGGCCACAAAAATCAATGACGCCTACGCGTCGGCGCATCAAGGAAAAAGAAGGGAAGAAAAAAAAGCAAGGGATATCATGATCCATGTCGGTGATTATACCGCCGTCAGGGTGGACAACACCGTCAGGGAAGCGATTGAAAAATTAATGGCGTCATTTAAAGGTTTTGTTTCCAACAGGAGGATCATGGAAACCGGTCATCGATCCCTTCTGGTTTTTGATCAATACAAAGGACTGACCGGCGTTCTGAGCATTCTTGATTTAATTGAAGCAGTGAGGCCCGATTACCTGTCGGCCCCTAAACCCTCCATGGCTGACAGCATACAGTATTCCTCCATGTTCTGGACCGGACTTTTCACTGCCCAGACAAAGGCTTTGGCTGACAAAAAAATCGGTGCCATCATGTCTGATTCTCCGCCGAGCGTGGATGAAGAAACCAACCTTATGGAAGTGGCTGACCTCATGTATCGCAATCATTTAAGGCGGGTGATCGTCACACGCAAAGCCAAAGTCGTGGGTGTTGTGAGGGAACAGGAACTTTTTTTTGAAATAGCCAACATCATTCTATAGATGCCCTGAATAATTGTATTGGTGGGAGACAGGAAAGGATGAAGTGATGACAAAAGAAACAATAAGAAAGGCTACCGGGTATGACAAATATGTGGACTGGAAACTTTTCAGCATTCCGGTGGTGCTTTTTATTCTTATACTGATTTTACCCACGCCTGACGGAATGAAGGATGTGGGCACGGAATACAGGGTAGGCCCAAAGGCTGTTGTTAATTTTATCACGCAGGCGCTTTTTAACACAAAACTTCCGGAATCGGAACAGTGGCAGCTTCTCACCGCCCAGATCATGGAGCAGAATATGCGGATAGGAGCGCTCACAAAAGGCCGTTTTTTAAAACGGGATTTCAGGTGGTGCAGAAAATATGAAATTCAGACAGATCAAATAAATTTTGACAGGGCGCATGCCTATGTTGAGGCAAATATCACTGATGAAGTATTCGGCAGGACCATGAAAAAGGCCATGGAACTTCGGCGTGACGGCCTTAAATATGAAGACCTGTCCGGAAAAGATAAAAACGCGGCTGATACCGGCGCGTGGCACATCAAGGTGGCCATTGCCATGGCGGTTTTTGTGGTCTTCTGTTTTTTGACCGAATGTATCCCACTGCCCGGTGTGGCATTCTGCATCGGTTTGATTCTTGTTTTTACCGGTGTCACCAGCAGAGAAGATGTGGCCATGCTTTACTGGAGTGATGCCTGCTGGTTTATTATGGGGAGCCTCATGTTTGCGGTTGCATTTGTAAAAACAGGGGTGGACAAGCGGGTATGCCTCATGATGTTCAAGAAACTGGCAGTTCCAAATATAAGATGGATAACACTCATTTTTTTTCTGATTATTACACCGCTTGCTTCATTTATTTCCGATCATGCACTGGCCGCCATGTTTCTTCCCATTGGCATGCTGCTTTATCAGAACAGCCTGTCCAAAGAGGTGCCAGAGGACCCTGAGCTTGGGAAAATGCTGATGATAGCCATTGCAATGGCATGTAACCTGGGAGGCCCCGGAGCCCCGTCCGGTGGTGCGCGAAATGTGATCATGATGACCTATCTGACCGATATGTTTGGTTTTGATATCGGCTATTTTCAGTGGGTCACCTATTGTTTCCCTTTTGTGATCGTGATGATTCCCATTGGGTGGTTTCTGGTAAACTGGCGGTTCAAGCCTAAAATCAACTCTTTAGCGCCGGCCATGAAACATCTGCAATCCGAAATAGGGAAAATGGGCGGTTGGAATAAAGGGCAGATCCTGGCGCTAATTATTTTTGTCATTATGGTATTTGGCTGGTTCACAGAGAAATCTTTCTTTCAGATGGGACTCTATCCGGTCCGGCTTGGAATCGGGGTCATTGCGGTGGCCGGTGCGGTGGCTTACCTTTTGGTCGGGGTTGTCAACTGGCGGGATT
>JAUXCK010000183.1 GCA_030618925.1 Desulfobacteraceae bacterium | reverse complement strand
CCTTCAAGGCGTCGTCATCCTTTTGCAAGGCATCCTCCTCCTCCTTCAAGGCGTCGTCATCCTTTTGCAAGGTATCCTCTTCCTCCTGAAGGGCCTCTTCACCCTTAAGGGCAACGGTGGCCTGTGCATTATCAATAAGGGTCTGTGCTTTTTTTTCACCGATTCCCTTTATGCTGATCAAATCTTCGATGCCGGCGTTGCTTAACTCTTCAGCTGAAAAAAATCCTTTTTCATACAGCGTATCGGCAAGGCCGATACTGACCCCATTCACTTCCATCAGGGAGTCGTACCCGTCTTTCATGGCTTTACTGTAATCCTTTTCACTTTGGACGTCCAGTCGCCACCCTGTCAGTTTTGATGCCAATCGGACGTTTTGGCCGCGTTTACCGATGGCAACAGACAGAAATTCGTCCGGTACGATAACTTCCATCAACTTATTGTCTTCATCAATAATCACGCGGGATATCTCAGCAGGGGACAGGGCATTGCAGACAAATTTAGCCGGGTCAACATGCCACGGGATAATGTCTATTTTTTCTCCCCTGAGCTCCTGAACCACATTCTGGACCCGGCTGCCTTTCATGCCGACACAGGCACCCACCGGGTCGATATCAAAATCAGTTGAACCGACCGCTATTTTTGCACGGCTTCCTGCTTCCCGGGCAGCACACATGACTTTGACAATGTCCTCGCTGATTTCAGGAACCTCAGTTCTAAAAAGGCTGATCAGGAAATCAGGATGTGTCCTCGAAAGGATAATCTGGGGTCCGCGGGCTTCTTGAAGCACATCTATGATAAGGGCTCTTATCCGGTCGCCCCGCCTGTATGTTTCCCGGGGGATCTGCTCCCGGTTGGGTAGAACCGCTTCGGTATGGCCGACATTTACAATAATGTCTCTTCGATCAACCCGTTGGACAATACCGTTGATAATTTCACCCTTGCGATCGATAAAACTTGCATATACTGCCTCTTTTTCAGCATCTTTCATTTTTTGAATGATGACCTGTTTGGCGGATTGCGCAGCAATCCTTCCAAACTCGGTGGTATCCAACTTTGTGCCGAGACTGTCGCCTACCTCGCATTCCGGGTCGAGTTTGCGGCCTTCGTCAACGGTGAGTTGAAGATCCGGCTCCGTCACTTCTTCAACGACTTCTTTGAATTGAAAGACCTCTATCTCCCCGGCCTCTTCATTGTAATGGGCTTCAATGTCGATTTTGTTTCCGAATTTTTTTCTGGCCGCTGATTTCAACGCCTCTTCAACTGTATTGAAAAGGATATCAGCCGCAATCCCCTTTTCTCGACTTATCTGCTCAATAACACGTTTTATGTCTGCTATAAGCATTTGCTATCTCCATTTTTATTAACGAGTCTCGCTCTCATGATCCCTTCATGGGGAATTGCGAATGATTGGTGGTCCACCATCATCTGAACGATTCCGCCGGATATACCCAGGAGAATACCCTTAAAATTTTTCCGTCCGGCAACCGGCCGGAAGGTTTTGATCCTTACCGTCTCCCCCTTGAACCGTTGAAAATCATGTGGCTTTGAGAGTGGCCGGTCTAACCCCGGAGACGATACTTCAAGGTTGTAAGGCACACTGTCTGTCATATGAACATCAAGAAGGTCATTCAATTGGCGGCTGATCAAGGTACAATCCTCCAGATTTACCCCCCCCTCCTTATCAATGTAGACGCGTAAAATTAAGCGCCCTGCTTCATGTCGAAATTCAACGTGCACCAACTCCATTCCTTCGGCCTCACAGAGGGGGGCTGCAATAGGGTGGACACGGGCGATCATGTCCTCATCTCCGGTGTTGCCACCGTCGATGTCCGCATCGGTTTCAGCCCTCATCTGTTCCCGATCTGATTTTTCAGGGCCCCGATTTTTTGGTTTATTATCTACTTTCAATAAGTTACCACACCTTTTAAAAAAACAAAAACGGGCTATTGCCCGTTTCCTTCAACTCAGATAGACTCCCACTTAAGATTCTTAAAAATTATCTGCTCATGAAGCTAACCTCAAAAACCGTATTCAGTGACGCATCAATCAAGTGCTATCCTCAAGCGCTACCCTTTAACAGACAAATTTATGGAACAGGCAGAAGTCTGGAGCGGGCAACGAGATTCGAACTCGCGACCCCAAGCTTGGGAAGCTTGTACTCTACCAACTGAGCTATGCCCGCCATCCAAGCTAACATCTAATATGATATAAAAAATTCTTTGTCAATGGTAAAGTGCATTAAGCAAGTATATCTCGAACTCTTTTGAGTTCTGCATGGATTTCATTCATTGAGATACCCGGCGGTTGTTCCTTTTTTCCTTTTTTTCTGGAATTCAGATATTGATTAGCCCCCTGAATCGTAAATCTTTTTTCATGAAGAAGATGCTTGATGGTAAGGATCAGTTCAACATCAACTTTTCGATATAACCGCTGTCCCGATTCCGTCCGTTTTGGATGGATACCCTTAAATTCGGTTTCCCAGAACCTGAGTACATAGGCCTCCAGTTCGGTCAGTTTGCTCACCTCACCAATTTTAAAGTACAATTTGTCGGGAATGTTTAATTTTTCAGAATGTATATTTTCCATTGGTCAGATAAAGTGGCCTCTCAGGTCATGGCGTCATACGGGCAGTGTTGCATTAAATTGACCCACAAGCCTGTTGGTCAGGGTTGCATGAATCTCATTGACAAAATCATCTTCCAAAGTTTCGTCCCGGGAGCGGTATATTATTCGTAAAGACAAGCTTTTTTTCCCGTTCGGAATTGGATCACCTTCATATATATCAAACAGCAGGATATTTTCAACCAGATTTTCATTGATATTTTTAATAGCGGCCAGAATGGTGTTGGCTTCAATATCCCCATCAACAATGATTGTAATATCCCGGGAAATGGACGGAAACCTGGGCAGAGGGGTTGATTTTTTATCCTCAGGCAAAAAAGCCATCAGGTCTGAGAGATTCAGCTCAAAGATAAAGGCCGTCTGTTTGATGTTAAAATTGTTGATCACCAGGGGGTGGACTTCACCAATAAGTCCAAGACGGGTATCCCCGACTGAAATTGCTGCTGAAAATCCAGGCTTTGAATAGACGCATGATTCAGGCGCAAGGGCGGTGAATGTGACACCGTCAATTTTTAATCCCCGGAAAAGCGCTTCAACAACGCCTTTAATGTCATAAAAATCACAATTAATGTCTTTGGTGTTCCAGGATGCGGCCGTCTTTTTACCGGTCCAAATGCCTGCCAGCATTTCCACCTCTTCGGGCGGGTCATCTTTTCCCATGTTGAGAAAAACTTTACCAATTTCAAAAATCCGCGCGGTTTTGATTTCCCTTGCGGTATTGTATTGTATGGTGTTCAGAAGGCCCGGTAACATGGATGTTCTCATCACTGCCTGATCTTCAGAAAGGGGATTGAGAATAGGTACCATTTCCCGTCTCGGGTCATCAGGCGTTAGCCGGAGTTGATCACAGGAGGATGCATTGACGAAACTATAATTGATGGCTTCGGAAAAACCAAACCCAACCATCATTTGTTTAATCACGTCACGAGATTCCAGCTCTTTTGCAAATGGGGTCGTATTGGCCGGAATCAACGGAAATGTGGTCGGAATATTGTTGTATCCTGAAAGACGGGCGATCTCCTCCATCAGATCCTCAGGCCTCGACACATCCACCCTGAAGGAAGGCGGAATAACCTGGAGGGTGTTTTTATCCAATTTTTGAGCAGAAAACGCGATGGATTCAAGCAGCTTTTTCATGGTGGCTTGATCCAGATTCGTTCCGAGCAGGCAATTGGTTTCATTTATGCCAAGGGCAATGGTTTTTTCCGGAGCGGGCATGGGGTGGGCATCAATGAGGCCGTCAATACGTCTGCCGCCGGCTGTTTTCTGCATCAAGTCAGCCGCCCGGCACAATGCGTTTACCGTTCCCTCAGGGTCAACGCCCCTTTCAAATCGATGGGAGGCATCGGTTCCCAATCCCAGGCTTTTTGCTGTTTTTCGAATGGAGGCCGGGTTAAAGCATGCACTCTCAATTAACACCTTTGTGGTTTTTGGGTTAATTTCGGAATTAAGCCCGCCCATGACACCGGCAATGGCAACGGGTTTTTCGCCATCACAGATCATCAGGGTTCTGTGGGGAAGACGGTGCTCTTTTTGATCCAGGGTGATAAAGGTTTCATCTTTTTGTGCAGCGCGAACAACAATGCGGTGCTCTGCAAGCAGGTCAAAATCAAAGGCATGAAGGGGTTGACCGGTTTCCATCATGACAAAATTGGTAATATCGACAATATTGTTGATGGGTCTGAGGCCCACGGAGAGCAAGCGGTCCTGGAGCCAGAATGGAGAGGGGCCCACAGAAATATCAAATAGAATTTGGGCCGCATATCTTGGGCACAGATCCGGGTCTTCTATTGTCACCGAAGTCACCTCTGAAATGGCGTCATCTTCAGAGTCGATGTTTACTTCAGGATAGTTCACCGTGGAATTCTGCAGGACCGCGATCTCTCTTGCAATTCCTAAAATGCAAAGACAGTCCGGACGGTTGGGCGTTAGATCGACATCAAATACCGTGTCTGAAAGAACAAGTGCTGCGGCCAGCCGGGTACCCGGGGAAATGGAGGCGTCAAGAACCATGATACCGGCGCTGTCCGGTCCAAGGCCGAGTTCGGCTTCACTGCAGAGCATCCCTTCTGATTTCTGGCCGCGAATCCTGCCGTTTTCCAGCAGCCGCCCGTCGGGGAAAACAGTACCCGGAAGAGCGCAGGGAACCATCATGTCGGGTTCAATGTTCGTTGCACCGCAGACAATAGAGAGCTCGGATTTTCCAATATCTACCCGGCAGACCCTTAAACGATCGGCATCAGGGTGCGGATTGATCTGGGTGATACAGCCGCAGATGACGGTTTCAAGGTCGGCATACCGGTCTGATACAGCATCAATTTCGAGCCCTGCCATGGTCAGTGCATCGGCAAGCTCAGCGTCTCCCATATGAACAGGGAGGTATTGTTTTAACCAGCTTAAACTGAATTTCATGTTAAAATTGCCTTAAAAATCTAAGGTCATTTTCAAAAAATTTCCGGATGTCATCGATTCCGTATTTCAGCATCGCCATCCGGTCAACGCCCAGACCAAAGGCAAACCCTGAATATTGGGTTGTATCATAATTGACATTTTCAAAGACAGCGGGGTGAACCATTCCGGAACCAAGCACCTCAAGCCATCCTGTTTGAGAGCAGACCCTGCAGCCCTTTCCCCTGCAGATGACACAAAGAATATCAACCTCAGCGCTTGGCTCGGTAAAAGGGAAAAAGCTGGGTCTGAATCGCAGGGATATGTCTTCATCAAAGAATTGATGCACGAATGCGGTGAGGGTCCCCTTCAGGTCTCCGAAGCTGATATTTTTGTCCACCACCAGGCCTTCCACCTGGTGAAACATTGGCGTGTGTGTCAGGTCGGAGTCACACCGATAGACCTTTCCCGGGGCGATCACCCGGATAGGTGGGGCCTGTTTTTCCATGATCCGGATCTGGAGCGGTGACGTATGGGTCCGAAGGACAATGTTGTCGGAAACAAAAAAAGTATCCTGCATGTCCCGGGCCGGGTGATCTTTTGGGAAATTAAGGGCCTCAAAATTGTAATAATCGGTTTCAACCTCAGGCCCTTCGGCAACATTAAATCCGAGCCGCTTAAAAATATCACATATTTGAAGGTTTATTTGTGACACCGGGTGAAGGACACCCTGAACTGCCGTTCTTCCGGGAAGCGATACATCTATCCGGTCTTCCTTGGAATAGTTTATTTTGTCGAAGCGCTCTATTGCCTCTGAAAATCGTTTTTCAAGCTGCTTTTTGGTTATATTCGCAGTTTTACCGGCAGCAGGTCTCTCCTCTTGGGGAAGTGTTGAAATATGTCGCAGGAAGAGCGTGAGCAGGCCCTTCCTGCCCAGGTATTTTACAGAAAGGGCTTTGATGCTGTCGCTGTCAGGGGCTGTTTCAATATCAGCCAGTGCTTCGTCTCTGATCTGGTCAATTGATTTTTCCACAGGTGTATTTTCCACGGAGATGCCCAAATTTGATGAAACTAAAATACCTGATAAGCCATCCCCGTAAAAGAGGGAGGCTCAATTCGGGGTGCTATATCTTCTGAGCGGCCAGTTCAGCAATCTTGGTAAATCCTGCAGGGTCTGAAATGGCCAGGTCTGCAAGGACTT
>JAUXCK010000326.1 GCA_030618925.1 Desulfobacteraceae bacterium | reverse complement strand
TACGATCCGACTTCTGAAAATCCCGGTATTGAAAAGGACCTGGCGAAATATAATATCATGAATCTTAAATGGCCGGGCCTTGCCGACGGAAAAATCAAACCAGGGCAGGGCGTTATCGGCATGGTGATGGAATACAGGGACAAAATAGTGGAAATCCCGCTTCTCAGTGTTCTCAAGCTCCCCCTTATCGGAACACGATACGAACTGATCGATATGGAAGATCTGGAAAATCTGATCAATGAGAACGTGGAGTCCCTGATTGATATCAATGAAACTATCGGTTACCTGGCGGATCACGGTACTTACAGCTTATTTGGCGGATCCAACCCCATGCTTCAGCAGCAGAATGATGAATTGTCGAATTTTAATGCTCTGATTTCCAGAAACTATTCATTTGAACAACTCAACCTGAAAGAGACGCCCATCCCGGAAAGCCTTAATTGTCTCGTTATTGCCAGGCCGACTGAACCATTTACCGAGTATGAGCTGTTTCAAATTGATCAGCACCTGATGCGCGGGAAAAGCCTTGCTGTTTTTGTGGATTCTTTTAATGAGGTCATGCCCCAGGGACGGCAGTCCTTTAACCGGGGTCCGAGCTACATCCCCATCAATACAGGACTTGAAAAACTGCTGGAACATTACGGCATTCGAATAAAAAAATCCTTTGTCATGGATGAAAACTGCTACAAACAGATCCTTCCCCAGCAGTTTGGCGGGGGTGAAAGGCCAATCTATTTTGCCCCTTTAATTCAACAGGAATTTATTAATAATGACCTGACGTTTATGAAAAATATAAAAGGCCTTGTGGCCATGAAGGTGTCACCGCTGGAATTGGATGATGATGTAATCAAAAAAAACCATATAACCGCTCACCGGTTAATCGCATCCTCGGAAAAATCCTGGGAGATGCGGGGACGCATCAATCTTAATCCCATGTTTTTGAGACCGCCCTCTGCAGAGGAAGAAAAAGGAAGCCTTCCCATTTCCTATCTCCTTGAAGGGGAATTCCCCAGCTATTTTAAAGGCAAGCCGATTCCGCAAAAAGAAGTGGAAGAAGAGGCGGCAGATAAAGATATCGCGGAAATTGGGCCGGAAACGCCTGAACAGAACGGGAAGGCTCCCGACATTGACCTGTCAAAAATTGAAGGCACGGACACGATGATGACCCAGAGCAAAGGGGCCAGGATTTTCCTTCTGGCCTCCGGTGAAATGCTGAAAAACAATATCCTCGATGAAGAGGGCAAAGGACCCAATGCCACATTTATCATGAATGTTATCGACACACTCAACAACCGGGATGATATTGCTGTCATGCGAAGCAAGGCACAGCAATTCAATCCCTTGATCCAGACAGAGGCATCTGCCAGATCGATCATCAAGACCTTTAATATTGCCGGCCTGCCTGTGCTGGTCATTCTTTTTGGGCTTTTTGTGTGGCTGAAACGACATTCGAGAAGAAAAAATATTCAGATGATGTTTCAAAAATAGGAGAAGCGTTTTATGAAGATGAAAAAAGAATACCTCATACTTGTTGCTGTCATTGTCCTACTGTCACTCTATCTTGTATTTCACAACTCCGACAGGACCCAATACCAGCTGCCTGTGATTCCGGAAATAGTCAAAAAGAACATTTCAAAAATTGAATTGTCAACTTCCAGGGAATCGATCGTCCTTTCCAAACAGGACGACGCATGGACAGTTGGTCCGGAAGGGTATCCGGCGGATGACAAAAAAATAAACAGCATGCTGGATGTGATTGATGATTTAACCCTGACCGACCTGGTGTCAGAATCGAAAAGTTATGTCCGGTATGAACTGGATGAGGAAAAAAAGATTCATGTCAAAGCCTATGAGGGCGGTGACATACTAATAGGATTTTATATCGGGAAAACAGCCCCGTCTTTTCGCCACACCTTTATCCGGCTTGAAGGGGATCCGAGGGTTTTTTATGCCAGGGACAGCTTCAAGGGCACGTTTGACCAGACCGTGGATAACTTGAGGGATAAAAAAGTCCTCTCTTTTGACAAAACCGAAATCCAGGCACTCACCATTATCAAGGGGGAAACCGCGTTGGTGCTGGCCAAAAGACAGGTCCCTGTCACAGCGGCGGTGAATGAAGCGGAGAAAGAAGCCGCGCCGCCTGAATCTGAACTGGTCTGGCAGAACAGCGACGGTGAAAAAATAGAAGTATCAAAAATTAACCGCCTTCTGTCCACGCTTTCCAGTCTCAGCTGCGACAGCTATCTGGATGGCGTTAAAAAGGAAGATCTTAAAGAGGCACTCTATTCCGTGACATTAAAGGGGGCAATAGATTACAGCCTGTCTATCTTTCCAAAAACAGGAAAAGACGCGAATGAATACCCGGCTGTGTCCTCTCAGAACAACACTGTTTTTGCCCTGTCTGTATCCCGGTCAGATAATTTCATGTCTATCCTTGATGAAGAAAAAAAATGAAGCAAATCAAATATCTTACATGGAAAGAGGCGTTTAATGCAAGCCCGGGGCCAAGGTCTTTTAAAGCGGCAGTGCTGCTGTTTGTAAAGGGCATATGCATGGGCTCGGCGGATATCATTCCGGGCGTTTCAGGCGGTACCATCGCCCTAATCACCGGAATATATGAAAACCTGCTTCAGGCCATCAGATCGGTGGGCCTTAACATGGTAAACCGGCTGCTGGGATTCGACTTTAAGGGTGCCCTGGCGGAAGTTCATGTCCGCTTCCTCATCCCCCTTTTTATGGGAATCTGCCTGGCCATTGTGAGCCTCGCCAGGCTGATGAATTATCTGCTTCACCATTATCCGGTGTTTACCTGGAGTCTTTTTTTTGGACTCATTGCCGCTTCCATACTGGTTGTGGGGAAGAAGGTAAAAGGATGGACCGGCGGGCCGGTGCTCTGGTTTCTTATCGGCGTTGCCGGCGCCTATATCATTGTCAGTATAATTCCTGTTTCCACCCCTGAAGCATTCTGGTTTATCTTTATCTCGGGGCTCATCGCCATCTGCGCCATGATTTTACCCGGGCTGAGCGGGGCCTTTCTGCTCCTGATTCTGGGTAAATATGAATTTATTACCGGCGCCCTGAGAAATCCTTTTCTGCCGGACCACCTGCTTATTATTCTTGTGTTCTGCGCAGGCTGTATCACGGGCCTGGTTGCATTTTCCCGGGTGCTCAACTATTTCCTTCAAAAATATCATGCCGTAACCCTGGCCTTCCTGACAGGGCTCATGACCGGCTCCATGAAAAAAGTCTGGCCCTGGAAAGAAGTGCTTGAAACCAAAATGATCAGGGAAAAATCCCACGACCTGGTGATCCAGAACATATTGCCCCCGTCTTTGGATAAAACATTTTATATTGCAATTTCGCTTGCCATAATCGGTTTTATCGTAGTAATTTTACTGTCACGGCTATCTGATGTAGAAAAATGAATTTGTGGTTTTCAGGATCGGCAGAGGAGGAAACCCCATGCAAATAGATAAGGCGCTTTTAACCCGTTTTGAAAAGGGGCTCGATCCTCAAAATCTTGCCGGCTCCACGGTCCCGGCCACCATCATCGGATATGGTGAAATGTCTGCCATATTTCAAATTGACGGAAACAAAGATATTGCCTACAAGCGAATGCCGCTTTTTAACTCACAGCAGGAGGCCGAAGCATACAGCCGGATGTACATAGAGTACTGCCGGCACCTGAAAGATGCCGGTTTAACGCTGCCGGATGATGAAACCTGTATCATCGAGGTGCCGGATCGGCCTGTTGTATTGTACATCGCACAAAGGATGCTTCCGGAAGATCAGTTGTGTCACAGGCTCATTCACACGCTTGGGAAAGCCGACATAGCAAAAATGATTGAGAGGGTTGTTGCTGAAATTGAAAAAGTATGGAATTTCAACAGGACGGCCGGGCCCTCGATTGAGATCGCCATCGATGGTCAGTTGTCTAACTGGGCGTATCATCCGGATGGGGAGGCATCAGACCTGTTCTATATCGATACCAGCACGCCGTTTCTGCGCATTAACGGTGCCGAGCAGTTGAACCCTGAATTGTTTCTCCAGAG
>JAUXCK010000305.1 GCA_030618925.1 Desulfobacteraceae bacterium | reverse complement strand
CTGCACCCCCATTGTCGCTGGTAAAGATCACCAGTGTATTGTCATCGAGGCCGTTGTCTTTCAATGCATTCATGACCTTCCCGACCCCCCTGTCCAAAGCCCGGATCATTGCGGCATAAACCCTTAAAGGATGATCTTCTACGTGGGACAGTGCGTCATAGTCTTCTTTCTTGGCCTGCAGGGGGTTATGGATGCCCCAGTGAGCGAGGTAAAGGAAGAACGGCCTGTTCTTGTTTGCCTCGATTACTTTAACGGCTTCATCCGTATAATAGTCGGTCAGATAGCCGCGCGGTTCAAACCAATCGCCGCTGTTGAAACGCGCCGCATATTGTCCGGCCGCCCAGACCATGGTATCGATTGCACTGAAATCCAGTTTGGCATTAACCACCTCAGGCGAGTCTTTTGGTAAATATAGGGTCCCGGCCATGTCGAGACTCTCGTCAAATCCTTGATTTTCAGGTTGCCTTCCGTTTGTTCCACCCAGGTGCCATTTCCCGATATGGACGGTATGATAGCCTGCATCCTTCAACTTTTCAGCGATAGTGATCTCAGACGGGGGCATACCGAGTTCTAATATGGATGGCAGCTCCTTCACAAGCTCGTGATTGATGTCGACCTGGTAGGGATTTGTATTGCACTGGTTCATCAAATCAAAAAGGGTGAACCCTATTTTGAATATGGGCGTGAATTCATAGCCGAACCGGGTGGCATACCGGCCTGTCATGATGGCTGCCCGTGAGGGTGCACAGATGGCATTGCCGGCGTAACCGTTCATAAATGCAACACCCTCCTGCGCGATTTTGTCTATGTGGGGTGTCTGGAAGGTGGCGGCCCCGCCATTGTAATACGAGACATCGTTGAACCCCATGTCGTCGGCAAGAATGACAATCACGTTCGGGGGGCGTTCATCCCTCGGCAGGTCAGGTGTTTCCGGTCCCTTGCTCCATTCAACCGGCTGATTGGGACCCACAGGATTTTTTCTTTCCATCTGGATGGGCGCTATCGTTATGATGATGCTGAAAACAAACTGGGCAACAGGGTTGCAGGAAAGAATGCCCCCGGTATCAATCGACTTGCTGTAGTATCTGGCCCCTGTGAGGCATACAAGGAGCAGTAAAAAAAGGATTAATACCCAATAAACCCACTTATGCTTTTTTTGATTTGTTGTCATATCCGGCTCCCGGGTATAGAGTTTAGAATCATTTATTGTTCAACACCTTGATGGCGATTCATTATGGTAAGGGGCAAAAAAATAATTTATCTGCAGATATATCGTTCGCTTGGGGCTGTCAATATAATAACTGCGTGAGCGCTGGTTTGCTTCCTTGACGCGTTCATCCTTTACAGGCTATGGTGAGCGTGTGAAACTTAAAATTTCATCATTTATTGACAAATTCAAGCACTTTTTATAAACAGAGTCTTTCCCTGTCCATAGAGGGGCAGGGCAGGTTAAGGGAGGCCGACGACCCCTTTGAAAAAGAGAGAATCCGCACAGGGAGGGAAATAATGAATAAACTGGAACATTTGCTGTCACCCATAACCATCAGAAACATGACCCTTTCCAACCGGTGTGTGATGCCGCCCATGGGGACCAATCTCGGCACCAGGGATGCAATGGTGAGTGAGGCAAATCTGGCTTACATCAAACGCCGGGCCAGGAGCGGTGTCGGGCTGGTGATTAGTGAAATTTTAGGTGTTCATCCAACAGGGGCGGTGGGGATTGGCATTTATGATGATAAATTTATCCCGGGCCTGCAGCAGATGGCAGAGGCTATTCATAAGGAAGGCCCAATGGCGGTTGCACAGCTGCATCATGCCGGGCGGGAGGCGTTTGGCCAGTTGAAAAAAGGGACGGCCATAGGGCCCTCGGCGATTCCGAGCCTTGTGTATGGGATCCCGCCCAAAGAGATGACCCGGGAGGATATCCAGATGATTGTCGAATCCTTCGGGCAGGCAGCCGGTCGTGCGAAAAAAGCCGGATTTGAGGGTGTGGAGATCCACGCGGCCCACGGGTATCTTTTGACCCAGTTTCTTTCTTCGCTTTCCAATCAGCGGACCGATGAATATGGGGGGGATTTTCGATCCCGTGCACGATTTGTCATTGAAGTGGTTGAGGCGGTCCGTGGTAGCGTGGGGGATGATTTTCCGGTTCTGCTCCGGATATCGGTGGAGGAGTTTATCAAAAACGGATATACGGCCGAGGATGTGCAAACCATCATGCCGGATCTGGTCAGGGCAGGCGTGGACGTTCTCCATGCATCGGTCGGCACCCACGGCAGCCCGGGGGGTGTGACCAGCGCACCGCCCGAATACGAAGAAGGCTGGAATACGTGGCGGGCAAAAAAGATAAAGGAAGTTGTCGATATCCCGGTCATTGCCGTGGGGCGGTTCAGCGACCCCAGGCTGGCGGATGAGGTGATCGCCAGGGGAGATGCGGATATGGCGGCTTTCGGCCGGCAGATCCTGGCAGACCCGGATTTTCTGATCAAGGCAAAAGAGGGCCGTTTTGATGATATCCGGAAATGCCTGGCCTGCAACCAGGGGTGTATCGAACGGCTGATGCTGGAAAAAAACGGCCGCATCCGCTGCGCCATCAACCCGGAGACCGGCCAGGAACTGCTGTATCCGGAGGGACCGGCGGCTGTCCGTAAAAAGGTGTGGGTGATCGGCTCCGGCCCGGCAGGATTAACGGCAGCCGTGGAAGCGGCCCGGCTGGGACACAATGTCACGCTTTTTGAAAAAGAAAACCAGGTGGGGGGCCAGATTCGATTTGCAGCAAAAATACAGGCCAAAGACGTTTACGGCAACTGGATCTCCTGGCTCGCAAGGGAAGCGGAACAACAGGGCGTCACCCTGAAAACCAGTACCGAGGTGACGGATCAGATGCTGGAAACGTGTGATGCGGATGTGGTTATTCTGGCCACAGGCGGTAAAAATATTCTCCCTGACATTCAGGGGGCAGGCCAAAAGAGGGTGTGCAGCGCCCTGCAGATTTTAGGGGAGGATACGGTTCCCGGCAAAAATGTTGTTGTGATCGGGGGCGGGTTAACCGGGATGGAAACAGCCGACTTTCTTGCGGAAAAAGGAAGCCGGGTGACCATCGTGGAGATGCTGCCGCAATCGCCTGTTTTGAAATTTACCGGACACGGGTTTCAGCTGCATAAACGCATGAGAGAGGCAGGCACCCGGCTTTTGCTCAACACACAGGTCGAAAGTATTGAAGAGGGTTCCGTTATTCTGGTGAGCGACGGGAAGAAGGAGACCCTCGCGCCCATCGACCAGGTGGTGATTGCCGTTGGAATGACGCCCCGGACAAATCTTGAAAAGAAGCTTAAGGAGAACAACATTTCCTATTCAATTGCAGGCGATGCGTCCCAGGTCCGCAGGATTATCGAAGCCACGGAAGAGGGGGCCAGAGCCGCCTGGAATCTTTAATATAATAAAGATGGGCCATTTAGAACCGGTCCATTCTACTGCCCCTGAATCCGGAATTTTCGTCATCAACTCACCCATACATGGGTCGGGGCAGGCCTTGGACTGAAACCCGGTGATGTTACATATATCCCGCTGCCCTTCTGCCACAGTACTGCACTTGTCACGGTCTGGGGACCAACAGTGACCAGCGGCGCTGCTGCCCTGATGCGGCGCAAATTCAGTGCCAGCAAATTCTGGAAAGATGTGAAGGAATACAATTTCAAGAAGAGTTCAAGATCACGGCGACCTTAAAGCGGGTCAAGTCACAATTAAATGAAGGCGGTTTCAATCCAAAAGAAGTAAAGGAACCGCTATACGTGATGCTGCCCGGCGCGTCCGAGTATACCGAACTCACCCCGGTCCTGTTTGCGGAAATTGAAAACGGTCAATACCGATTTTAGGCTTCATCATGCCGGAATCCATGGTGGCATGGCAAAGACGGGACAACCCCATATACAGTTGAGGGTCCCGGCTTTGGATGGCTGGCCATCAGGAGGGGGTAGCGTTTTTCTTAAAAAATACTTGACATCGGTTTTCGTGTCATTATAATTGACCGATCGTTCCAGAATATAATAATGCATCAATTTAGTTGCTTAGATAGCGATTAACACATTCAGATATCATATAAAATACTACCAGGGAGGCCCAGAATGGATAACAGTTCAGACAGGAATGACCTGGAAGGGAGATACTGGCCGAGCCGCAGGGAGTTTTTTAAACTCCTGGCTGCTGCCGGCGCTGGGTCGATGGTTGGCGCTTCAAGCAACATTGCTGATGCCGTTTCAGACAAGGGCAGCAGCTCCCAGCCGTTTTCTCCTTTTAAAAAGGAACATGAAAAAATTGAGGATATGTACGAAATATCGAAAGGCTACAAGCGAATGCGGCAAAAATACACCGTATTCAACAGGGG
>JAUXCK010000102.1 GCA_030618925.1 Desulfobacteraceae bacterium | reverse complement strand
CTTCCTAAGACCGCTTGGCCTCCGACTTCCTGGACGGTGATGGCGTCGCTGGCGTATCTGCTCAAACCTGTCCTTGATGATGTGTTTATCAACAAGGACAAGGATATGCTGCTTTTCATACCACTTGTTATTGTTGCGGTTTATTTTCTTCGGACTCTGGCGGCATATGGCCAGACCTATTTTATGAGCTATGTGGGTGAAAGTATTATTCGGCGCCTCAGAAACTTGCTCTATGGCCGGATTGTCGATCTTCCCCTTTCGTTTTATTATCAGCAGAAGACAGGCACCTTGATGTCCCGGATTACCAATGATGTCAATATTATCAAATCCATGGTGTCGACGGTGGTGACCAGTGCCATACGAGACCTGTTTACGATCATATTTTTAATCGCCTATATCTTTATCCTGCACTGGAAGCTGGCGCTTATTGCCCTAGTCCTTGAACCACTGGCATTTTATCCGGTTATTATTCTTGGCAGGCGGCTGCGGCGGGTGAGTACCGGCTGGCAGGAAGCCATGGCTGATGTGAGCGTTTTCCTTCATGAGACATTTGCCGGAAACAAAATTGTCAAAGCTTTTGGAATGGGGAATTTTGAAAAAAAACGGTTTTCTAAAAAAAATCAAAACCTGTTCCGACTCGAGATGAAAGCCGTTATCGTGCGGTCTCTCCCTTCACCGATCATGGAATTTTTTGCCGGGGTCGGCATCGCCTTTGTCATCTGGTACGGGGGGACAGAGGTCATTTCCGGATCCCTTACAGTGGGGACGTTTATATCTTTTCTGGGGGCCGTCCTCATGGTGTATGACCCGGTGAGAAAGATGAGTGTGCTCAACAGCGCCATCCAGGAGGGCCTCGCCGCTTCAGACCGTGTGTTTGATATCATCGAAAAGGAGTCGGATATCAGGGAAATTGAAAATCCTGAGGCGTTTGAGAATAAGCCGCATCAGGTTGTGTTTCAAAACGTTTTTTTTAAATACGATGAAGAGATGGTTTTAATGGACATCAATTTAGATGTCAGGGCAGGAGAAGTCCTTGCATTAGCAGGGATAAGCGGCGGTGGGAAATCCACCCTGGTGAATCTGATTCCAAGATTCTATGATGTTCATAAAGGCTCTATCCTGATCGATGGAATTGATATCCGGCATGCCTCCCTTGCCTCCCTCCGGCGGCAGATCGCCATCGTGACTCAGGAACCGATATTATTTAATGACAGCATACGGAGCAATATTTCCTATGGCAATCCAGATGCATCCGATAATGAGATAGAGGCGGCGGCAAAGGCCGCCTATGCATACGATTTTATTCAGGGCTTTCCAGAAAAGTTTGATACCAACATCGGTGAACTTGGCAACCGTCTTTCCGGTGGTGAAAAACAGCGAATTTGTATTGCCCGTGCACTGCTGAAAGATGCCCCGATTCTCATTCTTGATGAGGCAACCTCATCCCTGGACGCGGAGTCGGAGATGCTGGTGCAGAAAGCCCTTGAAAATTTAATGAAGGGACGCACGACGTTTGTGATTGCCCATCGCCTGTCGACCATCAGCTACGCTGACCGGATTGTTCTGATCGCCAACGGACGAATTGTCGAGCAGGGGAAGCATGAGGAATTGATAGCGCTAAAAGGCCAGTATTTTAAATTTTATCAAATACAATTTGGAAATGGCAATAAGGATCATTGACAGCCACCCGGACATCTAATCGAGATCATCGTGAATAAGCTTTCCATCATCATACCGGCGTACAACGAAGAAGACAGGATCGTGCATACCCTGACCCAAACCATTTCTTATCTGAATAAAAGGGAGTATGAAAGTGAAATTATCGTTGTCAGTGACGGGAGCACCGACAATACCCGCGGGGTGGTGAATGGGTTTAAATCAGGTGGAAACGTCCATCTTTCATTTCTCGAATATCACCCGAACCGGGGCAAAGGGTACGCTGTCCGATTTGGCATGCTTCAGGGCAATTTTGATATTGTGATGTTTATGGATGCTGATTATTCAGTGCCCATGAAAGAGGTGGAAAAAGGGATACATCTGATCCGTCAGGGGGCTGACATCGCCATTGCATCAAGGGCTATAGCCGGTGCAAGAGTCACCCACAGTCAGAATTTATTGAGAGCGTTTTCCGCAAAGGTGTATACATTTATACAGAACCATTACCTTGGCATTCGCTATAAAGACACCCAATGCGGATTCAAACTCTTTAAGCGCAGGGCGGCGCAGGAATTATTTTCAAAACAGCGATTAGACAGCGTTATCTTTGATCCTGAAATTCTCTGGCTGGCCCATAAAAGCGGGTTTAAGGTCCAGGAATTTCCGGTTGAGTGGATGCATGTGGAAGATTCACGTATCCAGTATGACAGTTTGAAAAAATCCCTCTCTATTTTTCAGGAACTCTTGAAGATCAAAAAGGTGCACCATTAGACAAGATTTGTGAGGAACGACGATGAATTCAAAAAAACCCGGAACACTGGGTGAATTAAAAAAAACAATTTCCCGTTTACCCGATGTCCGCGAAGAGATGAGAAACAATTTAATCCGGAAAATGGCTGCAAAGGATCCCCTGTTCCCGGAACTGATCGGATATGATGAGACAGTGCTGCCGGGTCTTGTAAATGCGATTCTGTGCGGGCACAATATGATCATCCTTGGAGAGCGGGGCCAGGGAAAGAGCAGGATCATCAGGAGTATGACAGATTTTCTGGATGATGAGATTCCGGCTGTGGCGGGTTGCCCCATAAATGATAACCCCTTTAATCCAATATGTACGGATTGCAGGAAGCGCCTTGCTGAAGAGGGAGATGACCTGCCAATCGCCTATGTCCCGAGGGATAAACGATTGATTGAAAAACTGGCCACATCCGATGTCAGCACAGCCGATCTTGTTGGAGAAGTAGATCCGATCAAAATTGCACAGGGCCGAACCCTGGACGACGCGTCTGCGATACACTTCGGTCTGGTGCCAAGAGCAAACAGAAGTATTTTTGCGATCAATGAACTCCCTGATCTTGCAGAAAAGATACAGGTGGCCTTTTTTAATATTATGGAGGAAAATGACCTTCAGATAAAAGGATTCCCTGTACGCCTTCCGCTGGATATTTTGATTATTGCCACAGCCAATCCCGAAGATTATACAAATAGAGGAAGAATCATAACCCCTTTAAAAGACCGGTTTGATGTTCAGGTGAGGACACATTATCCTCTCGAGAAAAAGCATGAGATTGCCATTATGGAGCAGGAGGTCAGACGCGTTTCCGTTGACAATGTGGAAAGCTTTGTTCCTGAATTCATCAAGGGGATATTGGCAGAGATCACGTTTCAGGCACGAAGCAGCCCGGATATCAATCAGAGCTCGGGCGTCAGCTGTCGGGTATCCATAAGAAGTTATGAGGCGATTATGGGGAGTGCTTTAAAGAGATGCCTTGAGCTGGGTGAGACAAAGGCTGTCCCGCGGATCACTGATATTGAGTCCATATTCCCTGCTGTCACAGGCAAACTGGAGCCGGAATATGAAGCCGCTGAAACCAAAGAGGGGAAAATAGTAGAAGGGCTCGCCAGGCGTGCCGTAAAAGTCGTATTTGATGAGTATTTTAAGACGGAGGACTTGTCAGCCATTATTGAATCATTTCAAAACGGGATGTCAGCTGAAATTTCCCGGATTCAGCTTTCTGAGACTTATATGGATGGATTGAATCTCATTCCAGGCATGAAAGAAGCGGTTCAAACCCTGGTTGATACGAACAGCCCTCAAGAAGTATCATCTGCTGTCGAATTTGTGCTTGAAGGGCTGCATTTATCCAATAAGCTGAACCGGGAGGTACAGGGAAAAGGGATGATTTACAAATGATATGTAACTCTTTATTTACAGGCCCTCTGGGTTGTTTATTCGATTTTTATACACTTTTGGCTCTTCGGGCTGATTTTGATCCACAAGCCGCATGACAACAGATGGATCCAGCTTAACGTAGTTTTTGAATGCTGAAAGAGAAATGTGGCCCGAAGCTGCTCGGATGATTGAACTTAGGAATATCAACGATGTACTCCCAGATTGATGCGAGGGTTAATGCTGGTGTATATGATTTTGGAATCACAAGCATCGATGAAAATTGCCAGGGGAAAAGAAAAAACGGCAAGGCCATTGCTGACCCTGCTTTGATGATTCATGCAATTATCCACACAAGATGTTTACTCCACAACATTAACAGCAAACCAAACTGTCTCTCCCAAACAACCTGCTGAGTCTTCAACCTGGAAGCCATATTGCCATAGCCCTGTCTCGTTAGCTCACGAAATCGGTTTTCGCTGGAATCAGCGTGAACCAAATCTTAAAGTTACCAAAAAGGGCGAACTCAAAATCGTGGTGAAGCGGTTGCCAGCAATTACCATGCTAAAATCGCTTCTGGTACATGCTTCAGGCTGACAAGCTCGCAGATCTGTAAATGGTGGTATCTTTTGCCTGGAGCAGGTTTAAATCGTTTTAGCCTTTTTCTTGGTTATAGGACCGTTTTTATTACTACGCCATAATTAATCCCCTGCCGTCTCTCTTGTGTGTTGCTTCTCCGTTTTCTATGGATTGAGTTCCGTTTACAAAGAGGTGTTGGATGCCTTCCGAGTATTGAGATGGATTATTGTAGGTGGAAAGGGCACGGAAAGTGTTGAGATTTATAACGGCAATGTCCGCATAATAGCCTTTTGCTATTTTTCCCCTCTTTTTCATATTAAATTTTTCTGCAGGTAGGGAGGTCATGGTTCGAATGGCAGCAGCAACCGACATGTCTTTTCTGTTTATGACACATTCTCTGTACCTTTTGGGGAATGTTCCGTAGCAAGCCGGATACAATTTAACGAATTTTCCCGGAACCGTAAAACCATCCGAGGCTGTAATGATATCAGCTTTGGACATGATCTCGTTAACATTATCCTGAATATAGTCAAAGAAAATTGTCAGTGGGGCCGTGGGTTCACAAACCATGTCTACGTAACAGTCAGCCGGTGACTTGCCTGCTATTTCAGCTATTTCCACAAGAGTTTTTCTTTCATAGGATTTGTCCTGAGGATACAAGGCGATCATCACCTTTTCCGGCCCGCTGTAGGTAAAGCGATCTTCGATGGCTGCTTTAATTTGTCGCCTTCCCTCTTTGGTTTTATATTTTTCTTTCACCCCATTCGGGCTTTTAAATTTGTTGGGTAAACGGGCTGACAGAAGAGTCTGTCCGGAAGCATAAGGGAACTGATCTGCTGTCACATCAATTCCTTCATGCCGTGCCTGCTCAAACATCTCTAATATTTTTGATGCCTTTGCCTGGTTGAAGGGGGCTTTGATGGTTAAATGGGAAACCTGTATGGGAATTTCTGCGCGTCTTCCGATTTCAAAGGCTTCCTCAAGTGCCACTTCAATCCCCGGTTTTCCGCTGGGGTGGGCGCTGCCGGTCTGATCCCGTAGATGGGTGGTATGTATACGGCCATATTTGCGAACAACCTTATTTAACTCAATCAATTCTCTGGTGGATGAAAGAAGCCCTGGCGCATATTCCAGGCCTGTTGAAAATCCTATGGCTCCTTTCTCCATCTCTTCTGCCACCCTATGTTTCATGGCGTCAAGTTGATTTTGAGTAAGCTCGCGAGGCTGGTTTTCTCCAAACAACTCAATCCGAATCATGCCATGGGGAGCCAGGTGGTAAACATTGGTGCCGAAATCCATTGCATTGACCAGGTCCATCCAATATTGGGTATCTGTGTACCCATAGCCGCAATTGCCGGTGACAACAGTGGTGACACCCTGGTATAGGTAGTTGTAATTTCCCTTAAAACTGGGTATCACATAGGCGGCAAATCGCTTTATCCCGCTTCTCTTAAATGTCATATCGCAATGGGTATGGATATCTATAAAACCTGGGGTAACAGCCAAACCAGCGGCATCCACCACGTGATACTCATTTGCTTCAGGAATCTTTCCGATCTCAACAATCCGGTCTCCCTTAATGCCGACATCGGCAATCAAGGGGTCAGAAAGTGTCCCATCATATATGGTGCCGTTTTTAATCACCACATCATAGGCTGCCATGTTTCGTCGTTGATTGTCGCACCCTGAAGCCAATCCTGAAACAGTCCCAACAACTGTTACGCCGGCAACTATACTTGAGGTCTTTTTAATGAATTCTCGTCTTGTGCAACTCTTTTTTTTATGCTTCATTTGATTCCTCTCATTATTCCTCTATCTATCAATCGGAGTCCTCCGATTGAACCAGGGCTTTTCCTTTTCCAATTGAGCCGCCAATTGGAAGAGGGTGGTTTCGTCTGCGAAGGGGGCGATGAACTGTACTCCGCAGGGGAGGTTTTCGGGGGTCCAGTGAAGAGGAACTGACATGGCGTTGTCCCGTGAAATTGGCCAACTGGGTGAAGGGGGTTTTGGCCAAGACGTTGATGGCCATCTTATCCACGATCCCCGAAATCTTGAGTAATTTCCATATCTTGAGTGTGTTGATCACTTTCATCATCCTCAATTCCGACGATTTGGCTTTTAATTCACCGATAACCTCAGGCAAGATAATAGTGGGGCTGATGAGACGAGAATTAACAGCGGGATAAGGCCCATCTATAATCGTACCCGCACAATACGGAGGGGTATGGCAAGCTTCTGGGCCAACATCTGTAGGTGTACCGATTTGCCAAACACCATTATCAACAGACCATCCGCCCATCTCAGAGGTAAGAAATTCCTCTTCAAAAGGAGGTGGGTCACATCCAAATGCAGCCAGAGAGAACATAATAAAAAGCCAAGACTCAATTTATGTAACATGAACCCTCCTTTCATAATAAGAATTAACGTATAGAAAACCTTACGAGAATAACTTGTGAATAGCACAGACCTGAATCTTCTTGTATACCTTGTTTACATCTGCAATATATATATTGTCAAGAAGAGACACATAAAATTTACGCGCTAAATCATCTTTTATATAGATTCTGCCTATCACAAACTCTGAATTAAAATCTATGATACATATCATTTCCATTATGTCTCCAACCCCACTAACCTTTTGAAAAGATTACAATACGCGCACGGGGGCAAAATTACAACAAATCCGGCATAATATCAAATGATTATGACAGACTTCCAAAAACCATCCGTTTAAATGAAGACATAATTTTTCATCATTATATATTCCTCTTCTTATCCGGGCCGGACATACATCCCTGTTTCCGCTTTAGAGGCTGTCCAGCCAGTCCAGTGTTTCTTTCCTGTGCTCCCAGACAATCAGATCATCCAGTTTCGGATCATGGGCAAGGGTTGACTGCAGATATTCAAAATATTTCTCCTGTACTTTTCGTTTACTCCTCATATCCATATGTAAATACACTTTGGTGGATTCTATACTCTCATGCCCCAGGTGGTTCTTGATATCTGATAAAGACCTGCCCTGGGCAAGCATGTGTACGGCACATGAATGCCTGAACCCGTGAACAGGCTCGATCTCCTCAAACCGTTTGGGGCTCAACGCCTTTAAAAGATATTTTCTGCAAAGAAGATACACCCCTTTTCGGGTTAACCCTTTCCTGTGTTTACTTATAAAAAGTCTTTCGCCAAATAGCGGTTTTGGTTTTGATCGATACTTTCTGATATAGATTCTCATAAGATCTGTGGTTTTCTGCTCAAGCGCGATCAAACGATATTTGTTGCCCTTTCCCAAAACACCCAAAGTGTAGTGTTCTGGCGTAAAGTCATCCAGCCTGAGCGTCGCAAGCTCGCTTGCTCTTATACCTGCGTCGGCAAGCAGATGGAGAATCGTATAATCCCGGAACCCGGTTTGAGCCTTCAGATCAACAGCATTAAAGGCGGATAATATCTCTTCATAATACAAAAACCCGATCAGCTTTTTTTGGGCTCTTTTTTGTTGAAGGTTTAGTATTTTCTCCGCAACCAGTCGGTTTTCCGGATAAAAGATTCGAACCATTTTAGCAAAAGATTTTATCGCAGCAAGACGATGATTGCGTGTTCTGACTGTATTGCTCCGCTGGGATTCCAGGTGATCTAAAAAATCAAGAACCAGATCTATTGAAAGATGAGAAACCTCAAGATCGCGCGTCCTGGTGTGATAATAATCGGCCGCAAAGGGCAGAAAAAGCGTAAATGCCTCCCGATAGGCTTTTACCGTATTTTTACTGCAGCCCCTTACACGATTCAAGTACTGATCAAAAAATTGATGAACGCAAATGGAAAGTTTCATACTTCATCCTTGCGGGCCATGGCAAAACGCATCAGTCTGTACCTTTGCAGCGCATCCATCACCTTTAGATACCTGACCGTATGCTCATAGGATTCATGCCCCATATAGACAGACAGGATCGGCAGGGCGTTCTGCGGAGATCTTCCGCGTTTCTTTACATCAAGTAACGTATTCACCGCAAATG
>JAUXCK010000170.1 GCA_030618925.1 Desulfobacteraceae bacterium | reverse complement strand
CGCCACCAGGGGGCCTATAAACATGGGGAGTGTTTCAATAATAATGATAAGGGTCAGCCAGATTGGGATTGATTGTTTCATCTTATTTCTCCTTTAGATGATGAAAAATTCTGTTTTAAAGTAAAATTGCGTTAGATACCGCTTCAAAACCTGTTTGCTGGCTGGCTTGCCCAATTTTGTAGGTTGGGTTGAACGAAGTGAAACCCAACATTTTTAAAATGGCATTATTGGGTTTCGCTCCGCTCAACCCAACCTACGACTGCAATTGAGATCAAACTTTCGCGATTTCAGGTATCAAGCAGATAGGAAAGACACCCCGTTTGACTCAACATTCCCTTCAATTCGCTTTTCGCAGGGTCGCTGAGTTCCGCATATGCGGCCCGCAGATTCGCCAGACATTTTACCTGGTACTTGAATACGCCCTGCGAGTAAGGCATTCCCCCTGCTTCAAAGGAAAACTCCGGAGTGCCTGATGCAAAGGCTGCGGCATTTGCCGTCATAAATGGAAAGTAGAACTCACTGGCGATCTGCAGCAGTGTTTCGATAATTTCCGGAAGCGCCTCCTCATCCCTGCGCCACTCACCTTCAAAACCTGACAGGTCATGCATATGAAGAATCCAGCGAAAGGTATAGGGTGCCTTTTCACGGGCATGATCGATAATGGCCAGGTCATTGTGGTACTGAGACAACTGGCCAAACAACCCGAACTCTGCTATGGATGGTCGGGATCCAAACAGAAACCATCGGTTGACCACATGGTTTTCCATGGCATCCAGAAACCGGTCTGAAATATGTTCGAGCATGGGACGGTTCTGTTCCGATGACCCGACAAATGCCAGGCGGTTCATTTGCCTCTCCCGGAAATTCTCTGCAAAGCTTTCAATGGTCTCCCGGCCGCCGCCTTCAAACATGTCAAAAGCAATCCATTCGCTGATCCGCTTGACGTAGCGCCTGTCAAACCACCTGTAGTGGTACATGGCCTTGGACAACAGCTCATCGGCCATGTCTTCAATTAAAAAGGCAAGAAATGCATCACTTTCCCGCTTTGGGATGATTGAGCGTCCATTCACATGCCGCTTTTCCAGGTCGTAAATCAGGGGTGTGGAGTCGTTGTGATATGAACCGTCCGGATATTTGAAAACTGGAATTACCGGCACCTTCACCTTCTCCCTGGCGCCCCCAATCCCCTCAGCCCCGTCCCGCCAGATGTGGGGAATACGGCGATAGCGCATCACCGACCGCATCTTCATGGAATAAGGAGAGCCAATGTGGCCAAAAACTGTGTAGAGATTATCTTCTGTCATGAGTATTTATTCCTCTTATTGATATTTGGTCATATGATACTTCCGGGCGACCTTAACACGCTCCCGGTCCGGAAGAGAAGTGATATAGCTTTTCCAACCCGGGCACCATCCGGCATGCCATCTCCAGATACGCCCGATATGCGATTTTGGATTCCTATCGTGTTTTGTCCTGAATTCACACTTTCTGATGTGATTTTACTTTTTAAACCGGAGTTGACAATGTTTGTGCCCATTTGCAATGGTTTCGCCCAGGTCCAACCTTGCGCCAAAACTCTCCGCTATACCTCGGTCGCCTTCCATGGCAATATCGCAGAGCCTTGCAATTTCTTCGTCATTGCAGCCAAGCTTCTGCCAGGCAGCCACCAGCGGGCAAAACCCGAAATCTATGGAAAGTTCATTGTCGGTGGACTTTAAAATTTTCATATTAAAAATCATTTGGGCGGGTTTTGTAAACAGCTTTTTTTTCAGTCCCCTCAAACTGCTGGTGCCACTGAGATCCACCAGATCCTGCCCATGCATCTGGCCACAGGCTCTTACAGCCGGGAATCCTACCTCCTCCCATTCAATGCCTTTTTTCCCCACTTCTTTTAAAATCAGGTAAAGCCATGTTGCGCGATGCTCCAATAATCCTCTAATAGCCGTGATCAGAAAGTTTGTTTTCTTTGGTACATTCGATATTTTGCTCATATCTCCCCCTCTGTAAACGTAGCAGGATTAACTAAATTATAGAAGTTTTTAACGTTCATACTGTGTCCTGTGTTGGTTGATAATATATTGCATTTCGATAATTGCTACCGGCTCTGTAAAACCGAGAGCCGGTGTAACCTGAATTTATCGCATCTATTAGAAACCTCCCTTGCAAAAAAAATGAGAAATATCCTGCCTTAGCTGCTATTTCCATCTAAATGCAGGCATCGCCAGCATTTTTATACGGTCGAACAATAGACAAACATAAAGGAAATTGAGAATCAAGAAAATAACTACACATTTGTCTATTTTTTAGGTTGACACCTCTTAAAAACGCATATATTTTCAAAATTTCTATATGGTTTAATACGGATAAAAAAAACAAATTGTAAACTTACTAAAATTTTCGATAAGGAGGAACATGTTTAAAACCGAAATGACAGAGATTCTGGGAATCCAGCATCCGATTCAATGCGGGACCATGATGGCACTCACCACTTCGGAAATCATCGGACCCATTGCAGAAGCCGGTTGCCTGTGCTGCTTCCCGTCTGCTTCCTTTGATACGAGAGAAGCAACCCTTGAAGAAGTGAAGAAAATCCGTGACCTGACGGATAAACCCTATGGTGCGAACCTGAATCTTTTTCCCCACTTCGGTGACGGCCCCTCACCAGAGGAGCGGCTGGACTGGCTGATAGAAGCGGGTGTCCCCATTATCGAAACCTCCGGCGGCAATCCAAACCCTTTCAGGGAAAATATCCGTTCTGCCGGCATCAAACATATTCATAAAGTGGCACGGGTGCGTGATGCGGTCAAGGCCGAGCAGGCTGGCGTTGATATGATTTCAGTAGTGGGGACCGAATGTGGCGGTCATCCGGGTTTGGAAGAGGTGGGCTTCATCGTATTGATTCCTGCCGTCCTTGATGTCATTAAAACGCCGCTTATTGCCGGCGGCGGCATCTGCGACGGGCGGACCTTTATGGCAGCCCTTTCTCTTGGCGCATGTGGCGTGAATATTGGAACACGCTTCATGAACACCAAAGAGTTTCCCATTCACGAGAATTTCAAAAATAAGGTCATTGAAAACACTGCAACAGAGACCGTTCTGGCCATGAAGACCCTTGGAAATCCTGCCCGTGTGATGAAGACGCCATGGACAGACAAAATTGTGCAAATGGAGAACGCGGGAAGCTCCATTGAGGACCTGGTTCCACTAATCAGCGGAATGTTAAGCCGTGAAGGCTGGCTGACCGGCGAGGTTGAAAATGGCATGTACTCCTACGGCCAGGTGATGGGCCGGATTCATGACACGCCAACGGTCAAGGAACTGGTGGACAGAATCCTGGCCGAAGCGTCTGAAAGAAGAGATTGTCTGAACCGCTTGTGAAGCGCGCGTTCTGGACCGGTATAGCAGGCATTTCCGGTATTATTCCCCTGCTCATACAGCCTGACGGTATGTTTCCACAAAGCGCCATCGGTCATGCTGTAAAACCCTTGGCTCAGGGGCGCCTTGAAGCGCCATCGACCGGACTGGCCGGAAAAGCACTTTGATGCGATATGGATGCCCCAGCCTGACTTTCTTACCGCGGTCATGGACATATATAAAGAACGGCGGGAAGATCAATAAACTGCTTATTGAATTCTTAAAAGATGTAACAGATTCAATCATAATACAACCTGAACAGGAGATAGCGAAGATGGAGATGAAAGAGTGTCTGGTCAAGACCAACGGGATCAATCTGAACGTGCTGGAGATGGGGGAGGGGCCGCTGGTGCTCATGGTGCACGGTCACCCGGAACTGGCCTACTCCTACCGCCATCAGATTCCGGCCATTGCATCGGCCGGGTACCGGGTGGTGGCCCCGGATCAGCGGGGGTACGGCAAGTCCGACATTTTGCCCGAAATCGAGGACTATGATATTTTCCAGCTGACCGGTGACATGGTGGGCCTGGTGCATGCACTGGGCGAAGAACAGGCTGTTATCATGGGCCACGACTGGGGGGCCATGGTGGCCTGGAACAGCGCACTGTTCCGGCCGGACATGTTTACAGCGGTGGCCCTGATGAGCGTGCCCTACAACCCCCGCTCCTGGCACACCACTTCTCCTCTGCAGTTCATGGATATGGCGCGGGGAGAGAACAATTATTACATTTCTTCGTACCAGGAGCCAGGCGTGGTGGAAAAGGAAATGGACAGCGACATTCGGGCAATGGTCAAAGGGTTTCTGTATTCCGCTTCTGGCAGCGCACCCCCCGAAGAACGCTGGCGCCCCTTTTATGGACCGGAAGAGACCATGCGTGACACGATCACCATCCCGGAAAATCTGCCCGACTGGCTCACCGAAGAGGATGTGAATGTGTTTACCGCAGCCTTCGAGCGGACGGGCTTTGGTCCGGGCATCAACTGGTATCGCAATTTTGACCGGAACTGGGCGCTGACCCCCTGGTTGACCGAGGCCAGGCTTCGCCAGCCCACGGTGTACATCGCAGGCGATCAGGATATAGTCATTCAAATGATGGCCAGCCAGTACGAAAACATGGAAAACACCGTGCCCAACCTGACCAAAAAGGTGCTGATCCCCGGCATCGGTCACTGGGTTCAGCAGGAGGCGCCTGAAGAAGTCAACGGGCTTTTACTTGAGTTTCTGGAAAGTTTGTGAGCAGGCGCAGGCCCCAGCGGGTTGGCCGTCCGTTCTGAAGAAAGCCAGTCAAATTTTTCTACATTCGTAAAAAATTAACTTGACATCCAAGCGGAACAAAATTAAAAAACATCATGTGTTTATATGGATTGCCGCGTTTTGATAAATCCCCCCAATCCCCCTTTGGAAAAGGGAGATCGAGGGGGATTTTAAGAACAATTTTAAAGAGATCAACAGGGGGTAGATAAAATGTCAGACGCAGAAGAAAAAGCAACCCCACCGCTGCTCATTGAAAAAGACGATGCCGTCACCACCATTACCATCAACGACGCCCCGTGGAACCGGATGAGCTTGGAATTCATGGACGCGCTGGAAGCATTGGTCGAGAAACTGGCAGCCGACACATCCGTGCGGGCCGTGGTGATCCAGGGGGATGGCGAAGACCATTTCTCCGTGGGCATGAACCTGAAACAACTGGCGGGCTCGCTCGGGTCCAGGGGCGCCCTCGAGTCTATCCTGGATCAGAGGCTGCGGGTGCTTTCAGCCATCGAAAACATGACAAAACCATGGATCGCCGTGCTGTTCGGATACTGCCTGGGGGGCGGGCTGGAACTCCCCCTGGCCTGCCATTTCCGCCTGGCCGCGGCAGATGATGCCAGGATCGGGCTGCCTGAAATGGATATCGGGTCTTTGCCTGCATGGGGCGGCACTGCGCGGCTGACCCGCTGTGTGGGCCGGATGCACGCGCTGGACATGATTCTCAGGGCAAAGAAAATTTCAGGCCCGGCAGCCCTTCGCATTGGGCTGGTGAACGAGGTCTGGCCTAACGTCGAGCTCAAACAGCGGGCCCACGACCTGGCCATAGAGCTTTCCGGGATGCCCGCGGGCTCCGTGGCCGGCGTTCTAAAGGCCGTGGTGGGGGCAGGGGAGCACTCCCTCCAGGAAGGCCTTTACGCTGAACGCCAGGCTGTCCTGCAGAATTCGGGCAGCAAAGACCAGATGGAAGGCATGATGGCCTTCCTTGAAAAACGAAAGCCCAAGTTCAATAAGGAGTAAGCTCCGGTTCACTATTCACTTGATCCGTATATCATAGACAGGGGGATCAATCCTGGCGCAAAATGCATTCAAACCAGCCATCGGATTTAAAGATTCCGTGGCCGCCCCGGAGGGGTTTGTCTATCGCGATCACAAGATGGGGAGAGAAAAAAACTGAGGAGGAACCATGGTTGAATTTACCATTACAAGACCGCTCGATATGCCGGCAGAAAAAGCATGGGAAGTGTTCAGTGCCTTTACAATCTTATCCGTACCCTCCATGTCCGTGGAAACGGAGCAGGAGGGTGATCCTGATGCAAATGGTGTGGGTGCCGTAAGGATAATAGACGGCCGGATCCGGGAGAGGCTGGAATCCATGGACCCCCCGAACACGTTCACCTACACGTTATTGTCCGGGGCCCCGGTGAAAGATTACCTGGGGAGTGTTGAGATCAAGCCGCAGGGCGGCAAATCCCTTCTCACCTGGCATGTGAGATTCAACCCGAAACTGCCCGGCATCGGGTGGCTCGTAAAAATTGTCATCCGGAAGGTTATCGTCAAGATGATTGGCGAACTGGAAGCATCGGTTTCCTGACACACGAGGTGCGGTAAAGCAGGAGATCCCTGCAGCCGTATCCTATCCGTCGTATCGGTTTTGAGCGACTTGGGTCACAATTCATCAAGGTCGT
>JAUXCK010000299.1 GCA_030618925.1 Desulfobacteraceae bacterium | reverse complement strand
CCGGTTATTGGAGGACATAAAAGGCTAATTCGCCTAAATTAGGCTCAATAATTATTTCATGTATGGTTTTTCTCTGGCTTAGACAGGACAGTTTTACGCTTCAGCGTGGCCGACACAAACAGACGAACGGGCAAAACCGGCTCAACCTCTCTCGATTAATCCCTTATGGCATAGCCGATTGTCTCTGACCTGGCCCAGAGGACCAGGTTTTCTATTTAAAAAAAAACCATCATGAGTTTATTCATCTTTATTATTTTCCTGATTATTCTGTTTCTGCTGATGGAAGCACCATTGTTCACAGTAGTGGCAGGCCTGTCCATTGTATGCCTCTATTTTGCTGATTTTGACTGGCAGGCGATTCAGATAGTCCTGATTGAAATGAATCGGCTCGCATCCATGCCGGTCATTATTGCGCTGCCCCTTTTTGTATGTGTGGGGTGCCTCCTCACTGAAACAAACTCACCCAGGCGGATCATGAATTTCCTGCAGACGATTGTCGGATGGCTGCCCGGCGGTCTGGCCATTGCTGCAATCTGTGCCTGCGCATTTTTTGCAGCCCTCACCGGCGCCAGCGGTATAACCATTGTCGCGCTTGGCGGTATGTTATATCCCATGCTGCGCGAAAATAATAATAATGAGACCTTTACCCTGGGTCTTCTCACCACCTCGGGCAGCCTCGGTCTTTTGTTTCCCCCGAGCCTGCCGATTATCCTCTATGGTGTGGTGGCCCAGGTGAATATCTCGAGCATTTTCAGAGCAGCCCTCATCCCGGGCATCATATCCATTTTCGTCCTCAGCAGTTATGCTGTCTTTTACCACTTTTTTCACCCTGATGCACGGGACAAAGGAAAGCGGCCGCCCCCTTTCTCCTGGACCGGTCTGGGCCAGACCTTTTTAAAGTCCATGTGGGACTGGCCCATTATTATTATTATCCTCATCGGCGTGTACGGCGGTTTTGCCACCATCGCCGAAGTGGCGGCCCTTGTCCTGCTTTACGTCATCCTCATCGAGTGTTTTGTGATAAAAGAAATCCATTTTTTCAAACAGCTGCCGGGCATCATTATTGAAAGCATGATTCTGTCCGGCGCAGTCATCATCATTTTGAGTGTGGCTTTAGGCTTTACGGCATTTCTGGTGGATGAACAGATACCCAACCGGATTCTCCACACGCTAACCAATATCACCGAAAACAAATTTGTTTTTCTGGCAGGATTGAATATCTTTCTCTTACTAGTGGGCTGTTTAATGGATGTATTTTCAGCCACCATCATCATCGTGCCCATCATCACCCCCATCGCCCTTACATATGGTGTAAACCCGATCCACCTGTGTATCATTTTCCTCCTGAATCTTGAAATCGGCTATTCCACGCCGCCGGTCGGCATGAATCTTTTTATCTCCAGCCTCAAATTCCAGAAACCGATTACTGTCCTGTACCGGGCATCCCTGCCCTACCTGGCGATGCTGCTCCTGCTGCTGATTCTTGTCACCTATGTGCCGCTCCTGAGCTTGTGGTTAATTGAGTAACACCGCTATCATCAATTGACAAAGATCATCGGTTTGGGGTATAATTTCAGGGATTTTATCGCATCTGAAAAAAGTTATTCTTTTCCACTGACGCTTGAAAATATTAAAGCCAGGTCAGTATCCATCCAAGACAGGAATCCTATACCATGAACACTGCTGCATTTACTGAACCCCACGGCGGATCTCTGGTCGACCTTTTTGCAGACCAGGATCAATGTAAAAAATTAAAAGACATCGCCATGAGTTTGCCTGAAATTATCCTGAATGACAGCCAGATGTGTGATTTTGAACTCCTGGCAACCGGTGCGTTCTCACCCCTGACCGGATTTATGAACAGGTCTGACTATGAATCTGTTCTGGACAGGATGAGACTTCAAAATGATCTTGTATGGCCGCTGCCCGTATGCCTCGATATACCGGAAACTCTGGCCCGATCCCTCGAAGCGGGCCAGTCTGTTGCCATCAGGGATCCGGAAGGGTTCCTGCTGGCCATCATGCATATAGAAGACATCTGGCCCATAGATGGTCAAAAAGAATTAAAAATGGTTCTGGGTTCAGACAACAAGCATCACCCCGGTGTTCAAAATTTTTTAAAAAAATCCGGAGATTTTTATTTGGGCGGAAAACTGGAAGTCATCAGCCTTCCATTGCACTTTGATTTTAAGCAGCTCCGGCTTTCCCCAAAAGAAGTGCGTGAAATTTATACAAAACTGGGGTGGCAGCGTGTTGTTGGATTTCAAACATCCAACCCCATACACCGCCCGCAGTTTGAGATGACGGTGAGCGCCATGCGTAAGGCCAAGGCCAACCTCCTTATGATGGCTGTATCCGGAATGGGAAAACCCGGCGATTTTGACCATTATACAAGGGTCAGGTGTTATCGGCAGGTCACACGCCATTATCCACCGGATTCCTTTATTCTCAGCCTTCTTCCCCTTTCCCTTCGCCTGGCAGGCCCGAGGGATGCACTCCTTCACACAATTGTCGCCAAAAATTACGGATGCACCCATTTTATCATCGGGCATGGTCATGCAAGCCCCGGCAGAGGCAGTGACGGAAAGCCCTACTATGATGATGAGGCGCTAAAGGAGGAGACCCTCCGATTCTCCGGGGAGATTGGTGTCACGATCATGCCTTTTAACGAAATGATCTACCTTCCCTTTGAAGATGAGTACCGGTTTTCCGACCAGATTCCGGAGGAGACCCAAACCATCTCTCTGTCCAGAACAGATATTCGAAACCGTATTCGAACCGGCAGGAAGGTGCCTGAATGGGCATCATTTGATGGTGTCATCAAAGAACTGCGCAAGGCTTACCCCCATCCGCGAAAACAGGGATTTACCATCTTCCTGACAGGTCTTTCAGGCGCTGGAAAGTCAACCATTGCAAAGGTGATTTATTCTAAATTTCTTGAGATCGGCGACCGTCCCGTCACCCTTCTCGACGGCGACATTGTCCGTCAGAACCTGTCGAGTGAATTAAAATTCTCCAAGGAACACCGGGACATTAATGTGCGGCGGATTGGATTTGTGGCCAGCGAGATCACCAAGAATCGCGGCATTGCCATCTGCGCCCCGATTGCTCCCTATGAAGCAACCCGAACTGAAATCAGGCAGACAATTGAGGCCTACGGCGGATTTATCGAAGTCCATGTGGCAACGCCTATCGAGGAATGTGAGAAAAGGGACAGGAAGGGAATGTATGCCAAAGCCAGAGCGGGTCTTATTAAAGGGTTTACAGGTGTGGATGATCCCTATGAGAGTCCTGTTACCCCGGAAGTCTGGATCAATACAACCGATATCACCCCGGATGAAGCGGCCCATGAAATTCTCCTTTTTCTCAACCAAAAAGGATATATATAGAGAGGTAAATTCATGCATATTCTGGTCACAGGAGGCGCCGGCTATATCGGCAGCCACACGTGCGTCGAACTGCTTAACGATGGATATGAGGTCATAGTCGTCGACAATCTGTCAAACAGCAGTGAGGAATCTTTAAAACGGGTTGAAACCATTACCGGAAAACAAATCGATTTCCATAAAGTTGATTTGCTGGACAGGGAAAGCTTGAACGCTGTTTTTAACACCACTTCGATCCAGGCTGTCATCCATTTCGCAGGGCTGAAAGCTGTGGGGGAATCCATTTCCATCCCCCTTTCCTATTATCACAACAATGTCACAGGGACCCTGATCCTGTGCGAGATAATGAAGTCCCACAATGTCAAAAACATGGTGTTCAGTTCATCTGCAACTGTTTACGGAGAGCCGAAAAGCGTGCCCATCAAGGAAGATTTTCCGGTTTCAGCGGCAAATCCTTACGGGCGGTCCAAACTGATGATCGAAGACATTCTCAGGGACCTCTTTGTCTCGGACAACAGGTTTAACATTGCCCTGCTGAGATATTTCAATCCTGTCGGTGCCCATCCCGGCGGAAGCATCGGTGAGGACCCCAATGATATTCCCAATAACCTTCTGCCCTATATCAGCCAGGTGGCTGTGGGCAAACTTCCCGAGCTTTCTGTTTTCGGCGGTGATTACCCCACACCCGACGGCACAGGCATAAGGGATTATATCCATGTGATGGACCTGGCAAAAGGCCATATCAAAGCACTGTCAAAGCTCGAATCCGCCCCGGGCATTGTGACCTATAATCTCGGTACCGGGCAGGGATACAGTGTTCTGGAAATGGTTGAGGCATTTGAAAAAGCCTCCGGGAAAAAAATACCTTATAAAATCATAGACCGCAGGCAGGGCGATATTGCCGCCTGTTATGCAGATCCCTCCCTGGCAAAAATAGAGCTGAACTGGTCTGCAGAACAAACCATGGCAACCTTCGTCCGCCCACCAACTGGGCATGGCTTCTTCCGAAATACAAAGATCCGCTACTCGGCTGGTTATATAATTTCATGAAGAGCGGTG